>CAYMPC010000005.1:17366-17741 GCA_964392465.1 uncultured Methanosarcinales archaeon
GAACAGGAATAGATTATGCAACTTTACAAAATTCTTCAAATCCAGCAGCAGTCAATAAAAGTTCATTATTCAAGGGAATAAGTGTAGGAAAATATCATATATGTGGAATCTTAACAAACGGCAGTGCTTACTGTTGGGGTCAAAACTATTATGGTCCATTAGGAACAGGATTAGATTATGCAACTTTACAAAATTCTTCAAATCCAATAGCAATCAACACAAGCTCATTATTTAGAAGTATTAGTGCAGGAGAATATCACTCTTGCGGAATCTTAACAAACGGCAGTGCATATTGTTGGGGAAGAAATTATTATAGTCCTTTAGGAACAGGATTAGATTATGCAACTTTACAAAATTCTTCAAATCCAATAGCAA
>CAYMPC010000005.1:17841-38336 GCA_964392465.1 uncultured Methanosarcinales archaeon
GGATTAGATTATGCAACTTTACAAAATTCTTCAAATCCAATAGCAATCAACACAACTTCCTTGTTTAAAAGCATAAGCGCTGGGAGATCTCACACATGCGGAATCTTAACAAACGGCAGTGCATATTGTTGGGGAGACAATGAATATGGTCAATTAGGAACAGGGTTAAATTCTGCGCAATTAGCTAATTCTTCAAATCCAGCAGCAGTCAACACCACTTCAAGAATGTGGCCTTTCTACACACAGGGCCAAAGTATAAATGTAGCAAACATCTCCTATGATGTTATTATAGGACAGAATTGGACATTTGAATGTACAGTAGATGAAGGATTAAATTTGACATCTTCTTTGAATTCATCCAAGATCACTATTGAATATCCTTCTTTAGCAATAACACTTACATCTCCAGCAAATCAGTCTATAGTAAATTCAAGTTATCATATTCTTTTAAATTTGTCAACAAATGAAACAGCAACATGCAGATATTTTATTAATTCAGGAAGTTATCTCCCCTTAAACAGCGGAAATTATAGAACAAATTTTAGCACATATTTTAACATATATTCAAATGCAAATCATACAATCTCAGTAAATTGTACAGATCTTTATAGTAATTCAACTTTTTCCAGAATTAACCTTACTATAAATGACACAATAGCTCCAGTTATTACAATAAATAGTGAGGTTGCAGATACAAGCACTATAAATATTACATTTTCCACAGAGGAACCAGCAAATTGGACACTTGTTTTAGGCAATGAAACACCAAGGACATATTCTTATTTTGCAAATACAAGCTCAGTAAGATTTACGGATTTAGAAAGCGGTACAAGATATAATTATACTATAATAGCTTGTGACCAATTAAACAATTGCGGAGAAGAATCAGATTATAAATATACTTCCTCAGAAGAAGAGGAGGAAGAAGAGGACGATGAAGATAGTACACCTGGAGGAGGCACAACATCTACAACAGGAAGCACTTCTATTAAAGTTACCCAGGAATGGAGTAGTCCAGATGCAGGTCAATATATAATGAATATACCTACCTCTCAAATAGCAATAACCCAAATAATATTTGTTTTAAGAAACGACATAAATGGTATAGTTTTATTTTCAGTAGAGAAGATATCAAGTCTTCCTTCCTTTGTTCCTTCTGTAGGAGAAAAATTATATCAATATATAAAAATAGATAAATCTTTAATTAGAGATTCTAACCTAACAAGCGTTAAAATTAAATTTAGGGTTGATAAAAGCTGGATAACCACTAATAAAATTAACCAAGACACAATCTTTCTTTATAGATACACAGATGATTGGGATAAAATATCTACAAAAAAGACATCGAATGATTCAAACTATGTTTATTATGAAGCAGATTCCCCTGGTTTAAGTTATTTTTCTATTAAAGGGGATGTTTCAGAAGAAACAGCGCCAACTCCCCAAGATAACCAACAACCTGCTAATAATCAAAACGAGCAACCAGCTACAGGGAATCTTGTTGTAGAACAAAACCAGAATGAGCAACCAACAATAACTCAAACCAAGACATCTTTTTCATGGGTTTTGATTCCTTTGTTTTTAATAATTATTATTATAGGAGGCGTAGGTGGATTCTTGATATATCAAAGAAATACGTCTGTGCTTTCAGATACTGACTTAAATGATATAAAAACATATGTTCAAAAATGTAAAGCAGAAGGAGTAGAATTCTCTTCGATAAAAACAACACTTCTTAAAGTTGGATGGCCAGAATCAGTAATTGACTTAGTTCTTCACGATGTTCATCTGCCTGCCCAAGATATGAGCAACTTGCTGACATATATTAATTATATGAGAATAAATAATAAATCAGAACAAGAAATAAAAACCAATTTAAAATCTGCAGGTTGGCAGGAGGAAATAATTCAGGAAGCAATAGAAGCAGTTAATGATCAAAATAGAAAAAGGTAATTATTTTACTTTCAGAATATCTCCTATTGTAAATGTTTCTTTTTTTGCCTTGATATGTTGCGGCTCAAGGATTTTCTCCTCAATTAAAGAAACACCTAATTGTTTTTCTATTCTTCTTGCCATCTCTAAAGAAGGCATATAAGTTCCAGATTCAATTTTATGTATAATGGATTCTTTCTCAGAAAGGAACTTTGCAAATTCTTCTTGCTTAAGTCCCATTTTTTCTCTTTTATTTCTTATTATACTTGAATAATCTTCTCTTATTAATTGTATTAGTTCTCTTTCTTGTTGTGGTTTTTGTATTTTTTGTTGAGTTTCTTTTTTAGCAAAATTTTGTATTTGCCTTTTTATTGTTTTTCCGAAGGAAGCACAGTTTTGACAAACATTAAGTTCTACTCCTTCAATTAAAGCAAGAACAGTATTCTCTTCTTTTCCGCACATTTCACAAGAAGTCATTTTTCATCCCTCACATAGGTTATTATATTGAAACTTTCTTTTCCTTGGTTTAGTGAATATTTTTTTTGTATTTTAAAATTATGTTTTTTTGCAGCATTTTCTAATAGCTCATAATCCCTTATGAATACAGTGATGCTGCCTTTTCTCTTTAAAATATAATCTGCCTGATAAAATAATTCTTTGTAGGTTTTTTCAAGATTTTTATCTGGCCTATGTTTGGAAAACCTAGGGGGGTCAGTAACAATAAGATCTATAGAATTTTTTTCAATTTTTGTATCAAGCCACTCTATCTCACATCTGCTTAAATTTAGAAATTTGTCTACTCCTGCAAGCTTTGCATTTTTTTGTGTGGCTTTCAGATATTTCATCTGCATATCATATCCGTAAATTTTCATCTTACTTTTCTTTATTTTAGAATCATGTAATCTGAAAAATTTATCACTTCCTTGCTTCTTAAAAAACTCAAAATTGGAAAAGGCAAGCTTCTCTTTGTTATAATATTGTACAGGAAATTTTGAAACATACAGCCCAGCTTCAATTACTATTATTCCCGACCCCATAAAAGGGTCTAATATAGAAAGGTTTTTTTTGAATCCTGCTCGCCTAGCTAAGACATATCCGGTTGTTCCTTTTAGAGATTCAGGATGGTTAAATATCTTATATTGTCTTTTAGACAATTCTATTCCTGAAAAATCAATTCCAAAATACCCTTTTTTCTCGTATATATAAAAAAAGAATTTAATATCAGGGTTATCAAAATCTGTTTTTTGCTCAAATCCAAAATCCTTTTTTATTTTTTCAAGTATCAACTTTCCTGTTTCTATTTCGATATCAACACTTTTAAAATCATGCTCACCGTATCTTTCACATTCAACTTTTATAGCTTTCTCTTTAGAAATCCAGTATTTTAGTTCAAGCTTTTTTATTTCCTCTTTTATTTTTTCTATGTTCTCTTCAATAGAAGAAACAATATCCATTTCAAAAAGTAAGAATACTCCCTTATTGATTGACTGCGCAGTATAACATAAAGAGCATAAGTCTATTAGCTCTGAAAATTGAAATATTACAACAGTTTCTTTCTCTTCAATATTTCTGCATTTAATAAGCTCGCTTATCTCGAGAGAACAAACCTCTTCAGCTCCTTTATTTGTTACAACAAACCCTTTATGCATATTCATATATTTGAGACAATTTTTGCAGTATCTGCAATCTTGTCGCTTTCTCCAAGTCTCATTAATCTTACGCCTTGGGTATTTCTTCCAATAACAGAAATAAATTTAGAACTTGTTCTTATTACTTGCCCTGAAACACTGATAAGCATAAGTTCATCCTCATCGCTGATAGCTTTAATAGAAACAACTTTGCCATTTCTTTCTGTTGTTTTTATATTTATAACACCGCTTCCTCCTCTGTTGATTAATCTATAATCCGTAATAGGAGTTCTTTTACCAAAGCCATTTTCAGTTACAGTCAAAAGAGTTTTTGTTTCATCTGCAACAACCATTCCTATAACTTCATCACTTCCTTTAAGTCTTATTCCTCTTACTCCTTGGGAATATCTTCCTACAGCTCTCACATCAGTTTCATTGAACCTTACAGCAGCCCCATTTGAAGTTGCAATAATAAGTTGCTGAGATCCATTTGTTTTTACAACATCAACAACATCATCTCCCTCATTTAATAAAATAGCCCAAATACCACCATGTCTTGGATTTGAATAAGCCATTAAATTTGTTTTTTTGACAAGGCCTTTTTTTGTTGCAAAAACAAGATTATGGTTTTCATCAAAATTTCTTACTGGAATTACAGCTGATATTTTTTCTCCTTGCTCAACCTCTACAAGATTAACAATTGCAGTTCCTTTTGCATACCTAGATGCCTCATGTATTTTGTATACTTTAAGCCAATGTACTTTTCCTTTATTTGTAAAAATTAAAAGATATGAGTGAGTATTTGCAATGAAAAGATGTTCCAGAAAATCTTCTTCCTTTGTTTCTGCGGCAATCACACCTTTCCCACCTCTCATCTGCTGTTTATATTCATCAAGAGGCATTCTTTTTATATATCCGGAATGGCTTATAGTAACGACAACATCTTCTTCATCAATAAGATCTTCAATTTCCAAATCTTCCTGATACTCTATAATTTCTGTTTTTCTTTCGTCTGCATATTTTTCAATTATTTCTTCCTGCTCTTTTATTATTATATCCAACACTTTCTTTTTCTCAGCCAATATACTCTCAAGTTCTGCAATTAGTCTAACTAATTCAGAATGCTCATCTCTTATACTTTGCTGCTCTAATGAAGATAATCTCTTCAAAGTCATATCTAAGATTGCTTTTGCTTGATCTTCAGAAAGATTATAATCTGCTATTAAGATATTTTTTGCATTTTCTGTATCTTTTGATTTTTTTATCTTCTGAATTATATTATCAATATCTTCAAGAGCAATAATCAGCCCTTCTAATATATGTGCTCTCTGTGTTGCCTTTTTTAATTCATATTGTGTTCTTTTTGTTACAATATCAACTCTATGTTCAATAAAATGCTCGAGTATTCTTTTTAAGTTAAGTGTTCTTGGAATATTATTGACAAGAGCAAGGAATCTGACACCATAAGATAATTCAAGCCTGGAATGTTTATATAATTGGTTTATTACAACCTCAGCATTAGAATCTTTTTTTAAAGTAATGACAATCCTCATTCCGTCCCTGTCAGACTCGTCTCTTAGTTCAGAAATTTCAGTTATTATCTTATTTTTAACAAGAGCAGCAATCTCTTCAATTAGCAGAGATTTATCCACCATATAAGGTATTTCCTTGACAATTAAAGAAACACGACCCTTCTTATCTTCTGTAATAATTTTTGCCCTGACTTTAATATTGCCCTTTCCAGTTGAATAAGCTAGTTTTATACCATTTACTCCGCATAATTGTCCTCCAGTAGGGAAATCAGGACCTTTGACAACATCACAAAGCTGTGTTATTGACACTTCAGGATTTTCAATAGTCATAATGACTGCTCTGCAAATCTCTTTTAGATTATGAGGTGGGATAGAAGTAGCCATCCCTACAGCAATTCCAGATGAACCATTTACTATCAAGTTTGGGATTTTACTTGGTAAAATAATAGGCTCTTCAAGAGAACCATCAAAATTAGGTTGAAAAGCAACAGTCTCTTTTTCAATATCTGCAAGAAGATCACTAGAAATTTTTGCTAATCTAGCTTCTGTATATCTCATGGCAGCAGGCCCATCGCCATCAACACTTCCAAAATTACCTTGTCCTTCTATCAAAGGATATCTTAAAGACCATGGCTGAGCCATTCTTACTAATGCATCATAAACAGAAGCATCACCATGCGGATGCCACTTTCCTAAACAGTCTCCGACAATTCTAGCGCATTTTTTATAAGGTTTACCATGCTCCAATCCCAATTCAAGCATAGTATAAAGTACTCTTCTATGTACTGGTTTAAGGCCGTCTCTTATATCAGGCAAGGCCCTACTTACAATAACAGACATTGCATAATCTAGAAAATCTTTTTTTAATTCGTCTTCAATTACAGTAGGGATTATTCTGTCATGATTGTTATTCTCAAGATTATTATTGTTGTTATTTTGTTCTGTCATTTTTTACGAAAACACCCACAAAATTATATTTTCCTCTATTCTTTTGAAATTCTGTGTATATATAAAGGTTGTGGTGTATTTTATCGTCTTGAAAAATAAAGAATTCTTAAAAAAATCACGAAACTAGTTAAACATAATCTTTATATACTTTTACAATTTTTAGTAAATCTTAAAATTTGTAAAAATGGAAAATCTTGATAAAGAATTTAAGGCAATGTTCTGCAGGATGATGGCCTCTATGGGAATTAAAGAGCCAATACTTGATATAGCTGCAGTTCTTTATTTGGAGCCAGAAGAGATAGCAATGGAGGAAATAGCAAAGAAAACAGGCTATAGCCTTGCATCTGTCTCAAATACAATGAAAATGCTTGAAAACATAAATATGATAGAAAGAAGAAAAAAGCCAAAAACTAAAAAAGTATTTTTTTATATGGAAAAGGACTTAGCAAAAATAAATCTACAAAAGTTAAAACATGCTTCATTATATATCAAAGAAGTAAAGGAACAGCTTCCATTGACTTTAGAAAAATATGAACAAAAATCAAAAGACGAGTATTCTAAAAGAAAATTAAACATAGCAAAAAATTATTATATTCAGCTTATTGAATTGGACAAGATTATTAACCATTGGCAAGAGGATTTGGAGAAGCTAAGCAAAAAGAGTATGATGAATAAATGGTAAAGTCAATAATAAAATTAGATAATGTATGGAAAACATATAAAATGGGAGAAGTAGAGGTCCATGCATTAAGAGGACTAAATCTTGAAGTAAGGGAGGGAGAGTTTTTGGCAATACAAGGACCTTCAGGATCTGGAAAAAGCACAGCAATGAATCTTATTGGCTGCCTTGACATCCCTTCAAAAGGAACTATCTATCTAAGCGGGCAGGATATCTCTAAATTAAGAGAATCTGACCTTGCGCAGATAAGAGGAAGAAAAATAGGATTTATCTTTCAGCAATTTAATTTAATTAATACACTTTCGGCAATGGAAAACGTAATGCTGCCTATGATTTTTCAAGGAATAAGTGAAAGTGATAGAAAAAAAAAGGCAAAAGAACTTTTAACATTAGTAGAATTGGGAGATAGAATGGATCATAGGCCAAAAGAACTTTCAGGAGGGCAGCAGCAGAGAGTTGCTATTGCAAGAGCATTAGCAGTTAATCCAGAAGTTATTCTTGCAGATGAACCAACAGGTAACCTTGATTCAAAAACAGGAGTAACAGTAATGGATTTTCTCAAAAAATTGAATAAAGAAGAAAAAAAGACAATCGTAATGGTAACACATGACGATGAGCTTGCAAAAGAAGCCCAAAGGATAGAATACCTAAAAGATGGCCAAGTAATTTCAAAATCAAATAAAAAATAATTAATCAGGAGGATAAAATGAAAACTAAACAATTTTTAATTTTAGGACTAATAGCCTTATTGACAATATTTTCTGCAATGGCTCAAGATGTTTTTGCACCAGAAATCAACATCACACTTATGAGCCAGGATCCTGATCCTGTTGCTCCTGGAAGATATGTTGAATTGAGATTTAAAATAATTAATGACAGAAGAGATACAATTGCTGAAAACTTCCAGATAATGCTAGATTCAACTTATCCCTTTTCTTTGGATGCTAATGAAGAAGCAGTCAAAAGCCTGGGAAGTATTCCTGGCTATGGAAATAGTAGAAATATACAAATAGTCAAATATAAAGTAAGGGTCGATGAGAAAGCAGTAGAAGGCAGTAATCCAATTATAGTAAAATATAAGCATGGGAAACTTGACTGGGTTTCTCAGGAATTTTACGTTGATATACAAACAGTTGATGCCAATTTGGCAATTATATCTGTTGAAACAAATCCTGAAATGATTAAACCAGGAGAAAAAGCAATTGTAAACATTAAAGTAAAAAACATGGCAGATTCTCCAATGAAAGATATTACAATGAAACTTGATTTGGCATTGTCTTCTTTTCTTAGATCAACAACAATTAGCGCAACAGAATCAATAACAGCTTTTAATGCGATGCCATTTGCTCCGTTGGGAAGCGCAACAGAGCAGAAAACATACACTCTTAGCTCAGGAGAAGAATATGAATTTGCATATAATCTAATAGCGTATTCTGATGCAGAATCAAGAATATATAAAATCCCAATTATCATAACATATTATGATGAATTAGGAAATCAGCATACAAAGAACGACATAATAGGATTAATAGTAGGAACAAAGCCAGAAATGAGTGTTCTTATAGATGAAACAGATCTGTATGTGGGAAAAAAGACAGGCATAGTTACAGTCAAAATAATAAATAAAGGATTTACAGATATAAAATTTTTAGATATAAATGCAGAGAACACAGATAAGTTAGAGATATTATCTGCTAAAGAAGTATATATTGGAAATGTTGACAGCGATGATTATGAAACAGCAGACTTCAAAGTTTATGTCAATGGAGGATTAGAAGCCAAAAAAGAAAGAAATGTCAAATTTCCAATAATAGTAGAATATAGAGATGCAAACAACAACTTTTATTCTGATAAATATGAATTAGATTTGGCAATCTTAACTCAAAGCAAGTTAGGAGAATCAAGTAATTCAGGCAGCACAGGCCTTATTTTGATTGTTGTTTTAGTTGTTGTTGGATTTTTTGTCTACAGAAGAATTAGAAAGAAGAAAAAATAATTTTCTTTTTTTAATTCAATTTTTTTGAAATGATAAAAGATTATATCAATTTTGCTTTAGACAATCTGAAGCATAGAAAATTAAGAAGCTGGCTTACTATGATAGGCATATTCATAGGTATAGCTGCAGTAGTTTCTCTTATTGGATTAGGAGAAGGACTTAGAGTTGCTATTACTTCTCAATTTGGTTTTTTGGGAACAGACGTTATTAGTATACAAGCTTCAGGAGTAGGACTATCTGGCCCTCCTGGATCAGGAGCAGTTGACCCATTAGAAGAGACATTAAAAGAAAAACTAGAAAATATTAAAGGAGTGGATAGTGTATTTAATAGAGATATCTCTCCTGTAATTATTGAATTAAATGATAAGCAAGGAATGACATATGCCGGCTCTGTTCCATTAGGTAGAGATAGAGACTCTTTTGTCAAGATGAGTAATTTGAAAATGGAGTCAGGAAGATTTCTTAAAGATAATGAACTAAAGTCAGTTGTTGTAGGAAATGATTTTTCAGATAAAGAAAAACAAGCATATGCAGTATCAAACTTTGGGAAGGGAGTAAATGCTGGAGATTCTTTAATAGTAAATGGAAAGGAATACAAAGTAGTTGGAATACTTGCAAAAAAAGGCAGTTTCATAATCGACAATATTTTATTTTTTAATGAAGATGTAAAGGATATTTTTTCTGATGATGGTACAACAGATATTATTGCTGTTAAAGTTAAAAACGAAAAAGAAATAGATTCTATTAAAGAAAGTGTTGAAAAATTATTACGAAAAGAAAGGGGGGTAAAGGAAGGAGAGGAGGATTTTAGAGTAAGTACACCGCAGCAAGCATTGGAATCTCTTAACTCTGCGCTTTTTGCAGTCCAGCTTTTTGTTTATATAATTGCAGGAATATCTCTTGCAGTCGGCGGAATTGGCATCATGAATACAATGTATACTTCTGTATTGGAAAGGACAAGAGAGATAGGAATTATGAAAGCAATTGGTGCAAGAAATTCAGTAATATTTACTTTATTTTTTATTGAATCTGGATTTCTTGGGTTGGTAGGAGGAACAATAGGAGTTGTATTAGGAGCATCTCTTGCATATGGCCTTGCTTTTTTAGGAAGTGTTTTTTTAGGCGGCGATTTAATAAGAGCAGAAGTTAGTTTATTCCTTATCATCGGATCATTGGTATTTTCTTTTGTTTTAGGTACTTTTTTTGGTGTACTGCCAGCATATAGAGCATCTAAACTTGCGCCAGTGGAGGCCCTAAGAAAATGATAATTGAAGATCTTAAATATGGGCTCGTGAATATAATGCAAAGGAAGACAAGAAGCCTCCTTACTATCCTATCTATTTTTATGGGAATAACTGCTGTCTTCGCTTTAATGAGTTTTGGGCTGGGTATACAATCTTATGTAGATACACTTGCTGCAGAAGCAGGAACAGATAAATTATTTATTATGGCAAAAGGACTAGGTGCTCCTGGAACAGATGAGACTTTTTTCATCTCAAAAGAAGATATTGATTTTGTTGAAAAAAGACCAGGTGTTGCAGAAATAGCAGGAGCTTATTTTGGGGCAGCTGCTGTTAAATTTAACAGTCAAACTAAATATAATTATCTATATGGTTCAGATCCCAAAAAAGCTGATTTTATTATGGAGGCAGGAAATATCAAATTGTTAAAAGGAAGAGACTTAAAAAGAGGGGAGCTTGACAAAGTTGTATTAGGTTATAATTATCAGTTTGAAAATAAGATATTTAAGAGAGCAATTTCACTAGGAGATAAAGTTGAGATAAATGGAAGAAGATTTGACGTTGTTGGTTTTTATACTGAGGTCGGTAATCCAAGCGATGATTCTACTATGTATATAACAGATGCTGCTTTTATTTCCATGTTTCCTGAAAAGGAAAATAAGTTTGGATTTGTCATGCTTAGAAGTGAAAAAGGAGTTGATCCTGAAGAGCTTGCCGATACAATTGAAGAAAAATTAAGAAGATTTAAAGGACAAGAGGAAGGGAAAGAAGATTTCTATGTTCAGTCCTTTGCAGACATGATCGAAACCTTTAGCATGGTAATTGATATTATAAATAATGTTCTTGTTCTTATAGCTTTAATTTCAGTTTTAGTTGCAGCAGTAAATATCATGAATACAATGTATACTTCTGTATTGGAAAGGACAAGAGAAATAGGAGTGATGAAAGCAATAGGCGCAAGAAATTCAGAAATATTGAAAATCTTTTTGATAGAAAGCGGGCTTCTTGGATTTATAGGAGGAGTATTAGGTGTAATAGGAGGCTATTTAGTTGCTTCTTTTGGAGGTTATATTGCTGCTGTTTCAGGATATTCAGCTCTTCAGCCTATTTTCCCTTTATCTCTTGTTATTGGTTGTATCTTATTTGCATTTTTAATAGGTGCTTTTTCAGGATTTTTTCCAGCAAGGCAGGCATCTAGGTTAAGGCCAGTTGAATCTTTGAGATATGAATAAAAACTTTTATATAACATCTTTCTTTGCTTGAATGAATATGTTCAAAGATAATAATAAAAAAAAACCAAAAACAACATGGCAGAAAATATGGTATTTTATTTGGGATGATGATTCAATCTGGAGCTGGATAGTTAATATTATTATAGCTTTTGTTTTAATTAAATTTATAATTTATCCGGGAATTGGACTTTTATTGGGTACAAATTATCCTGTTGTTGCTGTGGTTTCTGGAAGCATGGAACATAAAGCAGTAAGGGGGGTTATTTGCGGAAAAATGCCAGAAATATATAAAGAAGATTTTGATAATTTTTGGGAAGTTTGCGGTGATTATTATTCGGCTTATAATATAAATAAAGAAAATTTTAGCGAATATCCTTTTAAGAATGGATTTAATACAGGAGATATTATTGTTTTGCTTGGAAAAAAGCCAAAAGATATCAAAGTGGGAGATGTTATAGTATTTAAGGGAGCAATTTACAACTCTAAGCCAGACCCTATTATCCATAGGGTTGTAGATAAAAAAACAGTAGAAGAAGAATATAAAGAAGAATATATCTTCCAGACAAAAGGAGATCATAATGCAGGCGCTATAAACGGATGTGAATCAGATGGATGCATATATGAATCAAAAATAACAGAATCCCAGATAATTGGCAAAGCAGTTTTTAGAATTCCCTTCCTTGGATATATAAAAATATGGTTTGTTGATTTTTTAAGAGCAGTCGGATTAGGGAGCACATTAGGTAAATTGTTTTGATTTATGTAAAAATAATTAAAAGAGTATAAAATGAAATTCTGTCCAAAATGCGGATCAATAATGATGCCAAAAAAAGAAGGCAAATATGTAGTATTTAGATGTTCTTGCGGATATTTTGAAAAAAAAGAAGGAAGTGTAAAAGTTACAGAGATATATGAAAAGAAAAAAAAGATAGATGCTGTTGAGGAAGAAGTTGAAATAAACCCATTGACTCAGGATTCAGAATGTCCAAAATGTGGACATAAAAATGCATATTATTGGGAGATACAGACAAGAGCATCAGATGAGCCTGCAACAAAGTTTCTTAAATGTGAAAAATGCAAGCACATATGGAGAGATTACAAATAATATTAATCTAACCTTTAACATTAAAACATTAAGTAAATTTTAAAAAGTAGAGAGTTCTTTTTTTTTGAGAGGTGAATTTAATGGGTTTTAAAGATCAAATAAAAAAAATAACAGATAACTGGTTGATAATTTTGCTTGTTGTTGTTCTTTTTCTTTTTTTAGGCATATCTAATGGAGGAATGTATAGGTTATCCTCTTCTTTATATGAAAGGGGAGATTATTCTTATGACGGAATATCTTATTCAAGTCCAATGAGTAAAGTTTCTTCGAATTATTATAATAATAGAGACTTTGCGCCAGATGAAGAAGAAAGGAAAATAATGAAAACTGTTTCTATAACAACAGAAGTAAAAAGAGGGACATTTAAAGAAGAAGAGATAAAAATGAAATCAATTCTTGAATCATCAGATTCTTACCTTTTAGATGAAAATGTCAATGAATATGGAGAAAAAAACCGTGCTTACTATGTCGGTCGTTATACTATTAAAGTAGATGCTAAGAAATATGATTCAGTTGTAGCACAATTGAAATTAATAGGAGAAGTTAAATCATATACGGAGAATAAACAAGACATTACAGGGCAATATACTAATTTAGAGATAGAATTAGAAGTGGAAAAGTCAAAATTAGATAGATATAACAATATGCTGAAAGAATCAACATTAATTTCAGACAAAATTACTCTTAATGATAAAATATTTGATCAAGAAAGAACAGTGAAATATTTGGAAGACCAAATAAAAAAAATGGATACAACAATTGACTACTCTACATTGTACTTAAATATCAATGAAAAACAATCTGAATATTCTAATATTGTTTTTGTTAAATTTTCTCAACTTATTGCAAACTTAGTAGGAAGTATAAATGCATTATTGTACATGATATTTATAGTTATACCTTGGGCAATCTTTGTAGGCATTATTATCCTAGTAAGAAGATTAGTTAAAAAGAAATAGCTTTTTATTTTATTTCTTTTTTTAAATAAAAAATGAAAGAACAAAAAGTTTTTTTCTTAAAGCCAGATATAAAAACTCTAAGAAGAGAGGGTTATACCTGTGTAGATATGCATTATCACACAACACATTCTGATGGTGCTGCTAGTGTTGATCAGCTCTTGGAAAAGTCAAGAAAGATAGGGATTGGAATTGCTATTACAGACCATAACACTATAAGCGGGGCACAAGAAGCATTTCAAAAAGCAAAAAAAACAGATTTCATTATTCCTGGAATAGAAGTAAAATCTATTGAAATGGTAGATATTCTGTTTTATTTTTACAACATAAAGGATATGAAAAAGTTTTATGAAACAGAAATCTTGCCTAATAAAGAAAAATATCTTCATACAACAAGAACCAGACTAAAATTAAAAGATATTCTTCTTTTGCAGAAAAAATATAAGAGCATTATTTCTGTTGCCCACCCTTTCGGATATATGTTAAGAGGAGGGAAAGATATATTCTTTAAAAATGAAGAAATTTTAAGGACAGTCGAAATTTTTGAAGTTATAAATGGAGGGAATTCAAGAAAACAAAACCTTTTATCAGTTGAATATTCTATAAAAAATAATAAATGTTTTACAGGAGGCACAGATGGCCATTCTATATATCCTTTAGGAAATATTGTGACTTGTGCAAAAGCAAAAAACCTTTCTGGTTTTTTGGATGCAATAAAAAATAATAGCAATATAGTTGTAGGCAATGAAAATGAGTTTGGAAAATTTGGAGAAATAGGGAGAGTTCTTGCTAGCAAAATAAAAGGAATCTTTTCAAAATGAATCTGGAAGAATATATATCAGAAAACACAGTATCTATTATAGTAAAGGCAGGAAGCTCTAAAAATGAAGTAATTGGCTATGATAAAAATAGAAAAGCAGTAAAAGTTTCTATAAAAGCGCCAGCTGAAGATAATAAGGCAAATATAGAAATAATAAAATTTTTTTCTAAATTAACAGGAAAAAAAGCAAAGATTATTTCAGGAAGGACAAGTAAAAAAAAAGTTATTAAATTTTATTAAACATTAAAAAAGCAATTTTTATTAACTGTAGTAAAATTTAAAGAAAAATGTTAGACTATTTGATTTTAATTTTCTGTTTTTTGATTTTACTAATATATTTTTTTACAAAAGAGTTTGATTCTCTTATAGGACTATTTCTAGTTTTTATGGTTATATTTATCATTGTAATAAGAGCAAACCTTTTCAAAAACATACCCACAAATCTTTTTAATCCTTCTACCTTATTTATATCTTCTTTATTTGTTCTGGTATTTGTTATTGTTGCTTCAGGAATCCTTTTTATAAAGAAAAAGAACAAAAAGAAGAAACATGTTTTTCTGTTATTTTTCCTTTATCTTATATTTGGTCTTATTCAACAATTGCTTTTTCAATATGTTTTTTTGGAAACGCTCAATTTTTTATTGAATAACTTTTTGATTTCTGTTTTTGTAAGTGCAATCTATTATTCCCTCTTTCATACAAAAAGAGGTATTGAGTTTTTCATATTTACTCTTGGCACTGGTTTGATATGGTCAACTATCTACTTAAAGTATGGGAATATTATTCCTCTTATTATTTCACATGCTATTTTAGGAACAGTTTATTATACCTGGATTTTCAAAGGAGAAGCCATAAAAAATAGAAGTAAACTGTTTAGAAAAATCCTTTAAAATTTTACTTTTTTTTCTAATAATTTTTCTAATAATAGTTAGTTATTAAAGATAAATTTATATATAAGTTATGAATACTTATTCATTATGGTAAGGCCAAAAAGATTCAGACAAGTATGGAATGATGTTAATTTTGACTATTTCAAGCCAAAAGGAGTTTCATTAAGCCAACTAGAAGAGATTAATCTTAATGTGGAAGAGCTTGAGGCAGTAAGACTAAATGATTTTTTAGAAATGGAGCAAATAGTTGCTTCTGAAAAAATGAAAGTATCACAGCCAACATACAGCAGAATTTTGAAAGAAGCAAGAAAAAAGATTGCAGATGCTTTAATTAATGGAAAGGCCATAAAAATACATGGAGGTGTATATAAAATGCCAGGAGGAGACGGAACAGGTCCATTTGGGACAGGAAGAGGAGTTGGAATGGGTGCAGGAAGAGGTTTAGGAAGAGGCGCAGGAAGAGGGAGAATGGGAGGTCAATTTGCAGCAGGTCCAGAAGGAATATGTGTCTGTACAAGTTGTGGAAATGAGATTACTCATGTTAGGGGACAGCCATGCAATCAGATAAAATGCCCTAAATGCAATAGCATGATGACAAGAAAATAAAAGAAGTATAGAGGAGAATAAAAATGAGAATAGCAATTAGTTCAAATGGAGAAAATATAGAAAGCTTGATAGATCAAAGATTCGGAAGATGCAAATATTTTATTATATTAGATACAGAGAACAAAAACATAATCAAAACAGATGCTGTTATTAATAAAGGCGCTGAACAAGGTCATGGTGCGGGGATTAAAGCTGCTGAACAACTTGGAGAACTTGGAGTAAATATTGTCTTAACAGGAGACCTAGGACCAAATGCAACAGCAGTTCTTGAAAAACTAAAAATTAAGGCATATCGTGCATCAGGAAAAGCAGAAGATGCTCTTTCAAACTTTTTTGATAATAAATTAGATCCCATCTTAGAAATAGGAGAACCACATAAAGAAAACAAAGAGGTCTCAGATATTATAGAAAAAAAAGAAGAAAAAATCTTTTTTCCTTTAATGGATAATAAGGGTTTAGATTCTGAAATTAGCGAGCATTTTGGTCATGCGCCATTTTTTGGTTTATATGATGTAGAAAAAAAAGAATTAAAAATTGTTGAAAATGACCTAGATCATGCAGATCCAACAAAAAGTCCAATAGACCAAATTATTGAAGCTGTCAATCCTACAACGATATTTGCAAAAAGTATCGGCGGCAGAGCAGTAGGGATAATTGCGCATAAAGGATTAGCTCTCAAAACAGGAGATTATAATATAGTGAGAGAAGCGATTGATAAGTTGGATAAGCTGGAAGATTTAACTCAAGATTGTGGGCATAAACATTAAAAATTAGAAAACTAATGACAAAAATAATAGGCATAACAGGAGGAAAAGGAGGAACAGGAAAATCAACAGTAGCTACAGCTCTTGCTTATGAATTAGCAAAACAGAATAAAGTTCTGCTTGTAGATGCTGATGTTGATTGCCCAAACGATCACCTTATTCTTTGTATAGAAAGAAAACAGTTAGGGATTGTGACACAGAGAGTTCCCTCTTTTGATTTAAATAAATGCACTAAATGTGGAAAATGCGGCAATGCGTGTAAAACAAATGCAATTGTCTCAATAAAAAATGAATATCCTATATTTTTAGAGAATCAATGCAATGGCTGCGGAGCTTGCGGGCTAGTTTGCCCATCTGGAGCCATAACTTGGATTACAAAAGAGATCGGCAAAACCTATCATGGAAAAAAAGAACAACTAAATTTTCTTTCAGGAGAATTAAAAACAAATCATCCTATATCAGAATTTATTGTAAATGCTCTGAATAAAGAGCTTGAAAAAAACAAAGAAAAATATGAGTTCATTATAATTGATACTGCTGCAGGAACACATTGCCCTGTTATAGCTGCCTTGGAAAATACTGATAAAGTTATTGCAGTTACAGAGCCAACTCCTTTAGGAGCGCATGATTTGGAAATAATTCTTCAACTGTTGAAAAAACTAAATAAAAAAGGAAGCATAATCCTAAATAAGTCAGATGTAGGAGATAAAAAACAGATAATCGAATTATCAAAAAAATATAATTCTAAAATTATTTTTGAAATTCCTTACTCTAAAGATATTGTGGCAGCATATTCAGAAGGAAAGCCTATTATAATTAAAGATATTGTCTCAAAAATATTGGATGAAAAAAAATGAAATCAATTGTAATTTTATCAGGAAAAGGAGGAGTTGGAAAAAGCAGTATTGCTGCTTCATTAGCAGTAGTTTTTTCTAAAGATAAAAAGATAGTATGCGCTGACTGTGATGTTGATGCTTCTAATCTTTCATTGCTTTTTGGCTTAAATACTGATAAATATGCTGAATGGAAACCAATATCTACAAACCAAATTGCTGTAATTGATTATGATAAGTGCACAGGTTGCGGAAAATGTGTTGATTCGTGCTATTTTAATGCCATTAGTCTTATAGATAATATGCCAAAAATAAATGATTTTGGATGCGAGGGCTGTGGTGTATGTGAAATAGTATGCCCTTTCAAAGCTATTTCCCTTATTGATATTGATAATGCACATATTGGATATTCAAAAACAAAAAACGGTTTTTATATCTCTTCTGCACAATTACTGCCTGGAAATTCCGGCTCTGGAAAAGTTGTTTTTGAAGTTAAGAAAAAAGCAAAACAGATAGAGCCAAATGCAGACCTTATGATTATAGATGCATCAGCAGGAATTGGCTGTCCTGTGATTGCTTCTGTCACAGGAAATGATTATGCTATATTAATAACAGAACCAACTCCTTCAAGTTATTCTGACATGTTAAGAGCTCTTGAAGTAGTAGATCATTTTAGAATTAAAAAAGGAATTATAATTAACAAATATGACATCAACGAAAAATTTACTAATAATATTATAGAGTTCGCTAAGAGTAAAAATATTCAACTTCTTGCAAAAATACCTTTTGATAAAGCTTTCATAAATGCAATGACTGAAATGGTTCCTATAATAGAATATAAAAAAGAATATGAAAAGGTCTTTGAAGAGATAAAACAAAAAATCTTATTAAATCCATAATAATTTAGGAAAACTTATTAATAAAAAGAATTTCATAGAAAAACAATATGGATTTGCTTTTGATTATATTAATTCTTGTTATTGGACCCTTGATAGGATCTATTATAGGTGTTTCTTTCAAGCCCTCTAAAAGATTTTTGTATTATATGCTATCTTTTTCAGGAGGTGTAATGATATCTATTTCTATGCTTGAACTAATTCCTGAGAGCATTAAAGTTTCTTCTACACTTATAGCTATCTCAGGTATAATAATAGGCTCATTACTAATGTATGTCTTAGGTAAGCTAGTTAACAATAATAGACACATAGAAGAAGATTGTAAATGTGAAAAAGGGTTATATAAAACAGCAATAATGGTTATTTTTGGAATTTTTATTCATAATCTTCCTGAAGGATTAGCTGTTGCAATAGGAACCTTGGCTAACTCAAATCTCACCTTATTTATTGCAATTGCAATTGCATTTCATGATATTCCGGAAAGCATATGTACCTCTGTACCTTATTTATATTGTACTAAAAAAAAACTAAAAACTTTTCTTATATCAGTTTCTGTGATTATTCCTACACTAATAGGTTTTTTTGCTGGCTATTTCTTTTATAAATTAATCTCTCAGACATTAGTTGGTTTAATAATAGGGATAACAGCAGGAAGCATGATTTATATATCGGCAGATGAACTTATTCCAAGCTCTTGCTCAAAAGTCTCAAATCACAACACAATTATTTCTTTTATGTCAGGTGTAATTTTTGTTATTTTTCTGGATATGATTATTTAGTCCAAGAAAATATTTTAATTAATAATACATAAAGTTTAAATAATAATAATTATTACCTAATAATAATTATTAATTAGGCCACTTAACAAGATGGAAAAAATCAAATATACAAATCAAAGAAATGAAATCCTAAATTATCTAAAAAATAATTATAACCATCCTACTGTAGAACAAATTTTTAATGCAGTTAAAAAAAAATTGCCAAGAATAAGCAAGGCAACTGTTTATCAAAATCTGAAATTTCTTAATGAAAAAGGCTTAGTTCAGGAAGTTAATATCAAAGGGATATCAAGGTTTGAACCAAATCTCGAATTACACCATCACTTAATCTGCAAAAAGTGCGGAAAAATAATTGATTTTGACTCAAAAGAATTAACAAAACATACCTTGAAAATTGCTAAGACACTTAAGGAAATGAAAATAGGATCAACAAACACCAACTTTTATGGTATTTGTAAAAAATGCGGAGGAAAATAAAATGGAAGAACAAATAAAAGAACAAAACTCAATGCCTTTGATAGGGGATAATGCACCTTTTTTTAAGGCGAAGACAACAATGGGGGAAATAAACTTTCCAGAGGATTATAAAGGAAAATGGGTAATATTATTTAGTCATCCTGCTGATTTCACTCCTGTATGTACAACAGAATTCATAACTTTTGCATCTATGCAGGAAGAATTCAGAAAACTTAATACAGAATTAATAGGGCTTTCTATAGATAGTATTTATGCACATATAGCATGGCTAAGGACAATAAAAGAGAAGATTGAATATAAAGGGATGAAAAATGTTGAAGTGAAATTTCCAGTAATAGAAGACATAAAAATGGATGTTGCTAAAAAATTTGGTATGTTGCAGCCAAATGCTTCAACAACCCAGGCAGTAAGGGCTGTTTTTATTATAGATGAAAAAGCAAAAGTAAGGGCCATTTTATACTATCCTTTGTCAGCAGGAAGAAACATTCAGGAAATAAACAGACTGATCATTGCAATGCATAAAGCAGACAAAGAAGGAATAGCAACTCCAGCCAATTGGCAACCTGGTGATGATGTTATAATCCCAACACCAGGGTCATGTGGAGCAGCAAAAGAAAGAGTTGAATCAAAAGAAGAAGGAAAATATTGCCTTGACTGGTTTATTTGCTTTAAAAAAGACAAAAAATAAATTTTTTTAATTATTTTTTTTATTAAACAGCTATTTTTTATTTAGTTTAATATCTTCCTGAAGATCTTCAAGATCTTGTTCATGCTTAACTTCGTCTTCCATTATTTTCCTTATCATATTAAATGTAATTGGATCATTTCCCAATTTTATTTTTTCAAGCATTTTATGATATACCATTATTGCGCATCTCTCTCCTTTAATATTTTGTTCAAGAAGCTTTAAGACATGAGGGTTTTTAGGAGTATCATATCCGCAATTAGACTTTGTTTTCCACTCTTCTGGATTTAAGAGAGGTGTTCCTCCTAGTTGTATAATTCTTTCTGCTATCATTTCAGCATGTCCTAATTCTTCGCTAGCATGCTCTTTTAACTCAGCTTCAACATTAGGTCTCATAGGGCCTTTTACAACCTTAGCTCCAACCCAATATTGATAATATGCAAGCCATTCATCAGCCAAAGCCTTGTTTAGCATTTCAATAAGTTCTTTCACATTC
>CAYMPC010000006.1:0-31159 GCA_964392465.1 uncultured Methanosarcinales archaeon
TGTTATTTTTTGCTTTTCAAAATGGCTTTTTTCATCTATAAAATAAACAGGAGTGTTTTTGTTAGTCATAGTGTTTATTGAAAAATATCGAAAAAAAGGAAACCCCTTATTATTTTCTTTACTTCCGATTTTTGCATAATAAATCTTAATTTTTTCATCTTTTATTATTTCTATGTTCCTCAGGTCTTCATACAAAAAGCAAAGCCCCCTTATAGAAAGAAGTTTTGCATACTTTATATACTCTTTTTCATTATTCTTAGGATAGCAGATATCTATAAACATACAAAATAGAAATAATCTATTTACTTTTAAACTATTTGAAAATTTTAATTTTGTTAAGGTAACTACAAGAATTACATATCTCTTTCGCAGAAGGCTCTCCGCACAAAGAACAACTTTTAGGTAATTCACTAATTTTAATACTGCTTTTTTTATATCTCAAGAACCAGTCAATAATATTCTTTTTTGTTCCAGGTTTTTTTAATTCTATTTTATTAAGCATTTCTCTTATTCTTAGTCTAAAAGAATTTTCAACATAAGGGCATTCATTAAATTCAATATTTAATCCAATTAAATAAGAATAGGCCATTATCTCTTTTTCTAGGCAAAAGTAAAAAGGTTTTACTCTTTTAGTGAATTTGCCTATCTTCTGCTCTCCGGACACTGGTCCGAGTCTTCCCAACAAAACAGAGTTTCCCTTTAAGAGATTCATTAAAACCGCCTGCGCCTCATCATCTAAATTGTGCCCTGTTGCAATAACATCATAGCTCTTGGAAAAGACATTTAGTAGATTTCTTCTTAAAATGCCACAGGCAGTACAAGGTCTGTCTTCTCCTTTTTTAATTATTTCATCCAGCCCCTTTCCAAACCGTTGTTTGAATGAAACAATTTTCAACTTTATTTTTTTTCTTTTGCATATTTTTTTTAATCCGTTTAGTGTTTTATTTCTATATCCAATTATCCCTTCATCAATAGCCAATCCATAAACATTATAACCAAGTTTTTTCAACAAGAAAAGCAAAGAAGATGAATCCTTTCCGCCCGAAACAGCAACAGCAACCCTATCTGATTTTTTTAAAAGCTTAAATTTTTTAATAGTATTTTTAACTTTTTTTTCAAAGTAGAAAATAAAATGCTTTTTACAGTAATTTGGAGAAAGAAAGACAGAGGTTTCTTTGCACAACGAACATTTCATATGAGTTAACCACCGCTTACGACACTCAATATTTTTATTTTGTCGGTGTTATTTAATATTGTATCTTCAGTTATTAAATTTGCATCCCTTACAACAATTACAGTTCCAGCATTAATCTTTAAATCTTTCAGCAGATTTTTTAAACTTCCTTTATAATTTTTTATAATCTTTTGGTCTTCTTTGTCTATATATATCTCCATTAATTTAAAGAAAAAAAGCATATTCTTAAAAGTATAGATTCAAAAAATATTTATACTCTTAACTTATAAAAAGCAACGTGGCAAGAAAAAAAACAATTAAAAACAGCAGCACAGGTAAAAAACCAACTTTTATTTACAACCTAATAAAGGGTTTTTTCAACCTTATTTTATTTATTATCAAGTCTCCTTATTACTTGTTTAAAGGAATACACTTCTTAATAAAACAACATAGCAAAACAACAAAAGCAAAAAAAACAGAAAAAAATAGAGGAGATCTGAAAGCAAACTACGACCCATTTGCTATTATTGAATCGCAGGAAGGAGATTTTTTTAAGTGGGAAAAAGCAATGACAGAAGCAGACAGCAAGATAGGCATTATTCTTGGAGCAAGAGGATCAGGAAAAACAGCATTTGGTATAAAATTTCTTGAAAATTACTATTCTAAAACAGGGAAAAAAAGCTATGCGATAGGGTTCAAGGAAGAAGACATGCCCATTTGGATAGAAACAGTTCATGATATTCAGCAGTTAACAAACAACTCCTTTGTTTTGATAGATGAAGGAGGAGTCTTATTTAGCTCAAGGGATTCAATGTCAAAAGCAAACAAAATGCTTAGTGATCTAATTTTAATATCAAGGCACAAAAACCTTAGTATCTTATTTATCTCTCAAAATTCAGCTAACTTGGATATAGATGTTATAAGACAGGCAGATTATTTAGTTTTCAAGAAATCTTCCTTACTTCAGTTAGACTTCGAGAGAAAAAAAATAAAAGAGATTTACCAAGAAATAACCCCAGGATTTGAGAAATACAAAGAAAACAAGGGCCTTACTTTTATTTATTCAGATCAATTCAGAGGATTTGTTGATAATAAACTACCTTCTTTCTGGAACGTCAACATAAGCAAATCTTTTAAGTAAACTGAAAAGAAAAAGGTTATAAATTTGTGCTAATTCAATAGGATAATGGATCAAAAACAAATCAAATCAAAAGTAGCAGAAGGATATATTTATTCTAGAATTATTTTAGAAGTAGTCGGCAAGCCAAAAGAATATGTTCAGGAAAGCCTTAAAGAATATCTAAAAAAGATCAAGGCAGACAAAAGCTATCTGTTGATAAAGGAAAAAACAGAAAAGCCAGAAGAGCAGGACGGTTTTTTTAGCGCGTTCTCAGAAATAGAAATATTATTTAAGAACAGCCTTTCCTTGTTGTCTTTTTGTTTTGACTATATGCCTTCGAGTTTAGAAATAATTGAGCCTGAAAAAACGATTTTAAAAAATAATGATTTTACTGGATTTATAAATGATATGCTGTCAAGAAGTCACACATTAAACACAACAGCCATCCAGATGCAAGATTCAAATAGGTTTTTCATAAAAAATACAGCAGTGCTATTGAGGAACTTTATTATTGTTTTGTTAAGTTCAAAGCCCATGGCGCTGAAGCAGCTTCATTCTTTCATGGGTGTCAGAGAACAGGATATAGAAAAAGTTTTAGAAGTATTAATCAAAGAGAAAAAAGCCAAAAAAGAAGGAGAGCTCTATTCTGTTGTTGTAAAAAAAGATGGAAAAAACTGAAGACCTTAAAACTAAGGATTACAAAAACATGATAGAAGCATTGTTATTTGCCTCTGGGAGGTATATGAACATAGATACCCTTCTTAATCTGACAAAAGCATCAGATAAAAAAATTTTGATAAATAACATTAATAAGTTGAAAGAAGAATATGAAGCAAGGAAGTCTCCTTTAATGATAGTTGAGGAAAAAGACGGATGGAAGATTACAGTCAAGGAGACATATCTTTCATTAGTCAGAAAAATTGTTTCAGAGACAGAACTTCCCAAAACAATTCTTGAAACCCTAGCAGTCATTGCATGGAAAAACCCTGTTTTACAGAGCAGCATAATAGATATAAGACATAACAAAGCATACGATCATATAACAGAACTAGAAGAATTGGGATTCATAAAAAAAGAAAAAAAAGGGAGGAGTTTTATTTTAAAATTAACAGACAAGTTCTATGATTATTTTGATGTTGACGGAGCAAAAAATATAAGAGAAGTTTTTGCAAGAGTAGTAGGAAAGCAAGAAGAAAAGGCAAAACAGGAACTTGCTCAGCAAGTTTCAGAAGCTGTTACACCAGAGCAAATAGTTAGACAAGAAGAAAAAAAAGATAGTGAAAAAGAGAATAAAGAAGAGCACTCAATTCCCAGAGATAAAACAAAAGAACAGGAAGAATTTAGTGAATTAGAATAATTTTAAATTTCAGCAACACAAAACTTATAAACCCTTCTTTAATAATTATATAAGATGGCAGATAATTTTCATATTTATCTAAAAAAACAACTTCTTGAATACGTAGAGAGCGAAAGGAAAAAAGGCATTCCTTTAGATGCAATTGAATCTACTTTACTGAATGCCGGCCATCAAAAAAATATTATTGATGAAGTTTTTCTAGATCTAAAAAAAGAAGAAATTGGGAAAGAAGTTCCTCCAAAAAAAGATCCTATTGAAAACGACATGGTCGCAATGCTTAAAAAAGGCATAACTCAATTTATGGCCCAGCCAAAAACAGAAAAAGAAATATCTGGCGTAAGAAAGGAGATTGATTCAGGCGGCACAGAAAAAATAGTGGAAGAAGTGATAGAGGAAGCAGAAATTATTGAGGAAAAAACAATGTTGGAAGGGATTACTTTCTTTATTTATCTAGTGGGAATAGGAATATTAACTATGTTTACAGCAGGAGCAACAGACTCCGAGATTGTTAAGGTTGCCCTTGGCTTTTCTCCAATCATAATTAATGCATTCATATCTTTTTTTGCAGTTAAATTAGCAGATAATGTTCCTTTATATGTTTTTATACCCCTTGGTATATCTTCTATATTTTTTGCCCTGGGCAAGTTTGCAGGGTTGGTTTTTTTTGAGAGCATGGAAGTAGAAGCTCTCTCAGTTGTTAATTTCTTACTTTCTTTCATATTTAATATTTTAATAGTATATGTAAGGTTCTTGAAACCAAGACACATGAAGAGAAGATTAATCAAGAAAGAAAAACAACAAAAAACAACACACCACCACCTACAACAACAATCACAACAACAAGATCTAAACATAAAAAGAAGAAGCGAAATAGAAGAATTACAAAGAGAGTTTAATATCCAGCATTAGAAAATAATTTTTTATTTATTTTTTTTATTTTCAAAGTCCTCTTTTAAAGGTATTTCTTTTATTGGTTGGGTATACCTGCATTTTGGAAACTTATTACAGCCAAAAAATCTTCCATAGACGCTCTGTCGAATAACAAGAATACCTTCTTTACATTTTGGGCATTGTTCTGAAACAATCTGTTCCATAATCTCTTTTTGTTCTTTTTTTTCTTCTGTAGTTTTCGGCTGTTTGCTTTTACAAGAAGGATTAATACAAACCTTTTGAGGTATTTTTCCTTTTTTTATTTCAATTATAGGATAACTACAATAGGTACAATTTATTCCTGCATTTTTAATTACACCAGACGGAATTGAAAAAGTAGTTTTACATTTTGGATATTTGTTACAGGCAATAAACCTGGAATTATTTTTTCTGCTATGTAGTATATGTAACTCACCTACCTTGCAAACAGGACACAGTCCTATAAAACTTTTTTTCCTTTCTGTTTCCAAGAAAGATGTTGCAAGCTCTTGTCCAATTTTTAATTCATTTTGCCTAAAATGTATAAGTATTTTTGTTAATTCTTTTCTTGCTTTTTCTAATACCTTCTCGGGCGAAGTTTTATCTTCTATTATATTCTCCATATCTTCTTCAAAAGATCTAGTTAACTCTTCTTCAACAATTTCAGAACAGTATTTCTCCAAGGTTTCTATTGTTTTAATTCCAAATCCGGTTACAGTAATTGTTTTCCCGTAAACATATTCTCTTTCATATAAGTTTTCTATTATCTGTGCTCTTGTTGACTTTGTTCCAAGATTTTTTGATTCAAGTTCTTTTATAAGGGAAGCCTCAGTATATCTTTTAGGTGGCTGTGTCTCCTTATCTAGTTTCTCTATTTTTTTAACAGTTACCTTTTCATTTATATCTACACTAGGAAGCTCCTCTTCTTTTAATTTGATATAGGGTTCATAAAAGACATGCCATCCTTTTTTTGTTGTTCTTGTGCCCTTTGCGATGAATATCTCTGAATTTATATCAATTAACAAAGTCAAAGTTTCTCTTATTGCAGGCTCTCCAAAAGTTGCAAAAAATCTTTTTACTATAAGGTCATATACTCTTGCTGAAGTAGATTGCAACGCTTTTGGAATTACTCCAGTGGGATATATTGCAGGATGAGCAGGGTCGGTTTTTTTCCCATTATTTGGTTTCAACAATGAGTTTGTCAAAAGTAATTTTCCCAGTTTTTCATAATTAGTTTGTTTTGAAAGGTTTTCAATTATTTTTTTATAGCCCAATTTTTCAGGCAATTGTTGGCTACTTGTTCTTGGGTAAGATATAAATCCTTTTGAATAAAGGTCCTGTGCATATTCAAGTGTTTTTGTTGGAGTAATCCCCAACACAGAATAAGCTTCTGTTTGTAAAGTAGTCAAATCAAAAGGATTAGGAGCATATTGTATTGTTTCATTTTTTTTAATATCTGTTATTTTTCCATCTTTTCCTTTTGTCTTTTTTAAAACAGCATCAGCCTCTTTTTCTTCCCAAAAAACATCCTTTTGATGCCATGCTGCAAGATTTCCCTTTTTTACATTTCCTAATAAATGAATCTGCCAATATTTTTTTGATTTGAAATTTAATATCTCTTTTTCCTTTTCAACGAGAATACGTAAAGCAGGCCCCTGTACTCTTCCAGAAGACATTGTTTTATATGCTTTACTTTTTCTTATTGCCAAAGTAAGAGCGCGAGATAGGTTTATCCCATACATCCAATCTAAGAAATGTCTTGTTTCTCCTGCTTTTGCTTGTCCCCAATCAATATGAGGAGAGACATTTTCATAAGCTTCTATCAAATCAGGTTTTGTTAAGGTAGAAAACTTCATTCTTTTTCCATCTTTTTGATTGCACAAAAACCGGATGGCATTCAATCCAATGACTTCTCCTTCAATATCATAATCGCATGCAATTACAAAAGAAGTTGACTTTTTTGCTTTATCTCTTATTAAGTCAGCATATTTTTTAACATAAAACGAATTTTTATTGTCTTCGTATACAGGTTTCCATTCTAAATCAAAAGAAGGATATTTAAAGGATTTTCTTTTTTCTGCAACAGTAAAAATATGTCCAACTGCAGGAACAATAGTTATATCTTTTTTTCCTCTTTTTATATTATAATATATAATGCCCTCTTGTTTTTTCATTTCTACTCTTGAATCAGATAGAGCATCAGCTATTTTTAGTGCAGCAGAAGGTTTTTCAGTAATTATTAATTCATTTGCCATTCATTTAAGAGAATTAATAGAATCTATAAAAATTTTTGTGAACAAATATACTTTTAAATAATTTTATAATCATATAATTATTATTTAATCCGGAACTATGAAAGAGATAATAAAAAAAATATTAGAAAAAATAGAAGAAAGCAAAATAGAGGAGCTAGCAATTTTAGATTCAGAAAGAGGCATTAACATAAAGATAGATAAGAACAAATTTGAAAGCTTTCCAGAAACGAAAACCAGAAAAAATTTAGTTTTTGTTGATGGAGGCTCTCTTGAAATAATCAAAACACCAAGCGTTTCTCTCTTTTTTAACCGTATCTATTATACAAACTACTCAAAAAACAAGAGACAAGAAAATAAAATATTTGAGTTTTATACTTTAATAACAGCCAAAAGCGAAGCAGAAAAAATTGTCTTTAAAACAGAGACATTTTTCATAAAAAACAAACTAAACCTAAAAGAGCATTTTTTTGATTCCTTTGATAGAAAACTAATTCAAGGAAACAGAAGGGCAGAAATCTCTATTGTAGGAAATATTTTAAGAAGACTTGCAGAGATAGAAACAATAAATGAAATAAATAAAACATACGCTGAGTCAATAATTATACTAGATGGTAGTTTAGAGGCAGTTTATCCTTATGAAGAAGAACTTTTAGAAGAAATAGTTAAAAATACACAAAACACAATTTGCGGGCTATCAAAAACAACAACACTTTTTACTTCAGGAGGAAAAACACTTACGGCCCATTTATCTTCTCAAACAGAAAAAGAGAAATGGATTTATGAATTTGCAAAGAGGCATGAGAAAACACATAATGCAGATATCTTTTTTTTGAAAACACACCCCAAATCAAACTATATTTTTAGGATTGATATAAATAACCAAAAACCATATAATAAAGAAGAAATATTTTCTCTTATTGAAGAAAACAGCAAAGATCCTGTTTTTTTAGGATACCCTTTTGGTTTAGTAGAAGCAGATAGGTTTGCCAGAGTATCTCATAAAGAAAAGGAAGCATTAGAATTGCAAATCAAAATTCTTTTTGGAAAAGAGTATGAAAAATTAAAAAAACATATGTTAACAAAAAACGCGCACGAAATTTTAGATTCAATATCTTAACTTATTTTGATTAAATTAGGTTAAATTTATAAACTAGGGGCGAGAAAGTTAATAATAAGATGTATGATGTCATTACAGTTGGTTCATCAACAGTAGATGTTTTTGCGAAAGTAGTTTCAGAACTTATTAAAATTAAAACAGTAACAAGCACAGAAGAACTAATAGCGTATCCTTCTGGATCAAAAATTTTGATTAATGACCTTGTATTTTTGTCAGGAGGCGGAGGCACGAATACTGCAATTTCGATGTCAAAGCTTGGATTGAAAATAGCATATCTTGGAAAGATAGGAAACGATGCAAATAGTCAAATTATTCTAAAAGAACTAAAAAAGCAAAAAGTAGCGTTTCTTGGTACAAAAGCAAAGGGAATGTCAGGTTATTCTATCATATTAGATAGTATTGAAGGAGACAGAACAATTCTAGCATATAAAGGAGTTAATGATTTTCTTACCTTTAAAGAAGTCAAAATAAAAAAACTAAAAGCAAAATGGTTTTATTTTTCAAGTATGATAGGGGAATCTTACACAACATTAGAAAAACTTGCGCAATATGCAGAAAAGAATAATATTAAAATAGCCTTTAATCCAAGCAATTACTTAGCAGAAAAAGGACCAATCTATCTGAAAGAGCTCCTATCAAGAATCCATCTTCTTATACTAAATAAAGAAGAAGCAATGTTACTTGCGGGCAATCTTGAAATCCCAGAATTAATTAAAGCCTTAATGGGCTATGGACCATTACAAGTAATTATAACAAATGGTAAACATGGATCTTATACAATTCATAAAGATACACTCTATCACATCATTCCAAATCTTATTAAAGCCACAGAAACAACAGGAGCAGGAGATGCCTTTGCCTCAACATATTTAGCATGTATGATAAAAGGAAAAGATATAGAGACATCATTAAAATTAGGAACAAAAAACGCAGAATCAGTTATTTCACACAAAGGAGCAAAAAAAGGACTTTTAGATTGGAAAAGCCTTATTAAATTCTCTAAAAAAAACCCACCAACACTTAAAAAAGAGAAACTTTAACCATTTAGTTTAAAAAACATCAACCCAACTTATATAAACTAACCCCTAAATTTAATTATCTACAGCTCAAAAATGATGCAATATAGTAGGCAGGGGTTATATATACCTAGAAATAAAAAATCTAAGGTTTCAAATAAAAGCAAAGAAAAATCTGTGGATTGGATCAATATTTTTCTATTTGTTTTGCTATTTGTGGTTATAATTTTATTTATAGTTACTTAATCTCTAAAACCTATAAACATAAATATTTGTTTTAACTTCTTTTCTTTAGCATACATGATAAGTGTATGTGGGGAGGGAAAAGCGCGTTTTTTCAGAGCCCATGTCATTTTATGACTTAATGCCTGAAAGATCCAAGCTTTCCCTTTTTAATTTATTAATATGACAATTTCTCCCTTTATACTTATTTTCCCTAACTTAGAAATTAACTCCTCAGAGGAACCCCTTAGAAATTCTTCAAAATGTTTTGTTAGTTCTCTTCCTATAACAATATTTTTTTCAGGCATTATAAAATTAATTTCTTTAAGAGTTTTTAATAACCTATAGGGGCTTTCATATAATATTGCTGTTTCTTTCCTGTTTTTTATTTCAAAAAGTGCTTGTTTTCTTTTAGAACCTTTTTTTTGAAGGAAGCCATAATAAGTAAATTTATCAGTAGGAAAGCCAGAACATATCAATGCAGCTAAAAAAGCAGACGCACCAGGAACAGGAGACATATTAATGAGATTGTGGATACACTCCTTTATTATATAATATCCTGGGTCATTTATTCCAGGGGTGCCAGAATCAGATACTAATCCTATATCTTTTCCAGATTTCAAATCTTCGATTATAAAAGGAGTTTTTCTTTTTTCATTAATTTCATTTAAAGAGACAAGTTTTTTTTTAATATTATAATGTGAAAGTAATTTTACTGTTCTTCTAGTATCTTCGCATAAAATATAATCACATAACTCCAAGGTTTTTATTGCTCTAAAAGAGATGTCTTCTATATTACCGATAGGTGTTGAAATAAGATATAGCATTAAAAAATAGAAAAAGAGCACCTTTTTAACTTATTCTATCAAAAAAGACAAAAAAGAGAAATTTGTATTTATCTTTTAAACATATAATAATACTTATTTCCTACAACCTTATACTTTATTGTTCCTTTTTCTGTTTTTCTTAGTTTTTTTAAGTTGTTTGTGACAGATCCCAAAGAAACTTTTAGCAAAGTAGAGATATCTTTTGAAGTAAACCATTTTCCTTTATGGTTTTTTAGGAAACTAAATACTTCTTGTTGGCCCATTACTTAAATCTATGAATCTTGGACTTAATAAAGTTTTTGTAGTAATTGTATTTGAGTAAAAATGTTTAAAAACAAACATTTTTTTAATTTCGTGAATTTTATAAGCGTATGAAATGCCCTTTTTGTGGAAATAGAGAAACAAAAGTAGTAGATAAAAGAGAGACAGAAAACTTAGAAGCCACAAGAAGGAGAAGAGAATGCTTATTCTGTAAAAAGAGATTTACCACCTATGAGAGAATAGAGGCAGCCACACTTATAGTAATAAAAAAAGATGGCAGAAGAGAACCTTTTGACATTAATAAACTTGAAAGAGGAATATTAAAAGCATGTGAAAAAAGGAATGTTTCTGTTGAAGCAATAAAACAAATGATTTCAGAAATAGAGCACAATCTTAAAAATAAAGACACAACAGAGATTCAATCTTCTTTAATAGGAAGGTTAATAATGGCAAAATTAAAAAAATTAGATAAAGTTGCTTACATAAGATTTGCTTCGGTATATAAAGATTTTAAAGATCCTGAGGAGTTTCAGGAAGAATTAAAAAGAATAACAAAAAACAGATAAACTAGAGTTGTAAGAGGTTTTAAAATGGATGACAAACAATTATCAAATCTTTTGGAAGTATTTCTAACAGTTCAAGTTTCCAAAGAGTTGCCGAGACAAGGTTTTTTATACTCGGGCTTTAAGAGAAACGAAGCAGATTCAGTAGCAGCGCATTCTTTTTCTGTAGTAATATTTAGCTATTTGCTAGCAAAAGAGCTGAAGTCTGAAAAAAAAGAAATAGACCCAGAACGAGTTTTAAAAATAGCTCTTGTACATGACTTAGGAGAGACAATTACAGGAGATATAGGGACATATGCAAAAGATTTAGCAAGGGGTGTATTTGACAAAGTTGAGAAAGACGCCTTTTCTATATTGGTTAGAAATCTTGACTTAAAAGATGAGTTTATTGGATATTTTGAAGAATATCAAAAATTAGAGTCTATTGAGTCTCAGATTGTCAAATTTGCAGATGCTCTAGATGCGTTTGTGCAAGGAGTCAATACACCAAGTGCAAACTTAGAGGATCTCAGAAAAACAGTCTCTTATATAACAAAAAAGAAGCTTAAAGATAAAAGACTCTCTGTAATATTTAACAAGGCAGTTCACCTTATAAGTGAAAAAAAAGTAACTTTATATAAAGGACATATTTTTGGCAATAACGAATTGCAAGAAGAGCTTTAATTTTTCAATTTTAATATCTTCTTAAAATACAAGTATTTTTTAAGCAAGTTTTATAAATTCTTAACAATTGTTAACTAAAGATAGCTATGGACACTCCCCAAGAAGTTCAAGTCTGGTATATTTTACCGGCCATCAGGAAAAAATTTGCAGTTGAGCTAAAAAAAAAAGGAAAGAAGCAAAAAGAAATCGCATCTCTATTAAATATTACAGAAGCTGCAGTTAGCCAATATCTGAAAAAAAAAAGGGGAAAAGAAATATTACTTCCAAAAAACATTCGGTCAGATATTGAACATTCTTCAGAAAGTCTTATTAAAAAGAAGACAGAGTTCAGGAAAGAGGTTCAGGCAATTCTCAAGAAAATAAATGAAGAAAGAATAATTTGCAAAGTGTGTCAAGGACATACAGGAGCAACTGAAAAATGCGAGATATGTTATCAAGAAACCAAGGTGAGATAATGCAGACTAATAATCAAGAATTAACAATTAATAATCTTCATGTTAAGGTAGAGGATAAAGAAATTTTAAAAGGGGTTTACTTGCAAATAAAAAAAGGAGAAATACACGCGCTGATGGGCCCGAACGGTTCAGGGAAAAGCACGCTTTCACTTGCATTGATGGGTCATCCTTCTTATAAAATAACAAAAGGAAGCGTTTTTATGGAAGAGAAAAACATTCTTTCTTTATCACCCGACAAAAGAGCAAAATTAGGATTATTTTTATCTTTTCAATACCCTAGCGAAATATCAGGGGTAGGGTTAGTAAATTTTCTAAGAACATCTTATAATGCAACACACCCCAAAAATAAGATATCGGTTAGTGCATTTATGGAATTATTATATCAAAAGATGAATATCCTAAAAATGGACAAAGATTTTGTGAAAAGAGACTTAAATGTTGGTTTTTCAGGAGGAGAGAAAAAAAGATGCGAGATGCTGCAGATGCTTCTTTTAGAGCCAAAATTTGCTCTTTTGGATGAGACAGATTCTGGGCTAGATGTTGATGCACTAAGAGATGTTGCGAACGGTATAAGCACTTTAAAAAAAGAAAAACCAGGCATATTATTAATAACACATTACCAAAAGATTTTGCATTATATCAAACCAGACAAAGTGCACGTTCTTGTGAAAGGCAAAATAGTTTCTACAGGAGATTATAAACTAGCAGAGAAAATTGAAAAAAGCGGCTATAAACTATTTGAAAATGGCAACTAAAGAGCAGAAGAGATTAGCAAAAGAGTATAAGTATGGGTTTAGGGATCCCGAAAAGTTTTCATTCAAATCAGATAGAGGACTGAACGAGTCATTGATTAGGCAAATCTCAAAACTAAAAAAAGAACCAGTATGGATGTTAGAGTTCAGATTAAAAGCGTATAAACACTTTCTAGAAAGGCCGATGCCAAGATGGGGTGCAGATTTAAAAGAAATAGATTTTGATAATATTTATTATTATGGAAAGCCAGAAGGAGAGCAAGCAAAAAGATGGGAGGATGTTCCTGAAAACATAAAAAGAACCTTTGATAAACTTGGCATTCCAGAAGCAGAGAGAAAATTTCTTGCAGGAGTTGGAGCGCAGTATGAATCAGAAGTAGTTTATCATAATTTAAGAAAAGACCTAGAGAAAAAAGGAGTGATTTTTCTTGATATGGACGGAGGACTAAGAGAATATCCAGAGATAGTAAAAAAATGGTTTTGCAAGATAGTGCCTTATGCAGACAATAAATTTGCAGCATTAAATACAGCAGCATGGTCAGGAGGGTCTTTCATATATATCCCTCCAAATGTTAAAGTAACTCTTCCTTTACAAGCATATTTCAGGATTAATGCAAAAAACATTGGCCAATTTGAAAGAACACTAATAATAGCAGATCAAGGATCATATATCCATTATGTTGAAGGATGCACAGCACCAATTTATACTACAGATTCTCTTCATGCTGCAGTTGTTGAAATAATTGCTATGGAAGGATCAACAGTAAGGTATACAACAATCCAAAACTGGTCAACAAATGTTTATAATCTAGTTACAAAGCGGGCATTTGCATATGAAAGAGCAAGAGTAGAATGGATTGATGGAAATTTAGGAAGCAAAATAACAATGAAATACCCCGCAATCTATCTGATGGGTGAAAAAGCACATGGTGAAGTAATATCTGTTGCATTCGCAGGAAAAAACCAGATACAAGATGCAGGAGCAAAAATAATCCACATGTCAAAAAACACAACCTCACAGATAACTTCTAAATCAGTTTCAAAAGACGGCGGAAGGACAACATATAGAGGGCTTTTGAGAATAAATAAGGGGTGTAAAAATGTAAAATCAAGAGTCTCTTGCGATGCGCTTATATTAGATAAACACTCAGCATCCGATACAATTCCCTATATGGAAATAAGAGAAAAAGAAGTTTCTATTGGACATGAGGCGTCTGTTGGAAAAGTTTCAGAAGAGCAGCTTTTTTATTTGATGAGCAGAGGGTTTTCAGAAGAAGAAGCACTAGGAATGATAGTTAGGGGATTTATGGATGCATTTGTAAGAGAACTTCCGATGGAATATGCAATAGAACTTAACAGGCTGATTCAATTAAGCATGGAAGGGTCAGTAGGATAAAAAATGTCTAAATCTAAAAACAAAATTTTAAAAGAACTTGAAATGACAAAAACAAGAGCCCATAATAATTATGTTTCTTTACCTTTGCCAGATTCAAAAACAGAAGAATGGAAATATACACATTTAGAAACAGATTTTAATTCATTAAATAAAATAACTGAAAAGATTATTTTTAAAAGTTCAAAAGAGCAAAAAAATAAAGGAATCATTTTTTGTAGTATGAGAGAAGCTATAGAAAAATATCCAAAATCAGTTTTTCCTTTTTTATTAAATCAAAAAGAAGCCACAAATAAGACCCAAGCGTTTAATGATGCTTTTTGGGGCGACGGAATTTTTCTTTACGTCCCAAAAAACACTCACCACGAAATAGAAATTGAAAGCTACAATATCATAGAAAAAGAAGGGAATTCAAACACAAAAACAATAATAGTCTTAGATGAAAATTCTTCATTAACATATCTTCAAAAAAACAAAACAACAACAAAGAAACAAGTTTTTAGAACAGAAAGCATCTATGTTTATACAAAAGAACATTCAAAACTAAATTACTATTTGATATTTGGTTTTGATGAGAAAACAGAGAACATAACAGACCTAAAGGCAACACTCAAAAACAATTCCAATCTTAACTTATTTTTTGCACAAAGAGGCGGGAAACTCAACAGAGTCAAGGCAGACATATACCTTGAAAACGAGAATACGATGGCTAATGTTTATGGTATCTTCAAAGGAGAAAAAGAAGAAAACCATGATATAACAACAAACCTATTTCACAATGCAAGAAACACCGCAGGAGACATAGTTGTAAAAGGAGTTTTATATGATAAATCAAGTTCAGTTTATAGAGGAAAAATAAAGATAACAAAAAAAGGGCAGGGAACAAATTCTTTTTTATCTAATTATACATTGATGTTGGGCGAGGAAGCAGTTTCAAATTCTATTCCCTCTCTTGAAATTGACGCAGATGAAGTAAAAGCGTCTCACAGCGCAACAACAGGCAAGCCAGAGGAAGAAACAATTTTTTATTTAATGTCAAGAGGGCTTAAAAAAGAAGAAGCAGAAAAATTATTAACTTCAGGATTCTTGAATCCAATTATAAATAACATTAATTCGGATAAAATAAAAAAAGAATTTATTGGTTTTTTAGAAAAAGACTAAACCAAAAAGGTGAAAACATGTTAAATATTAATAAAATAAGAGAAGACTTTCCAATCCTAACAAAAAAAATCAAAGGAAACCAATTAATTTATTTTGACAGCGCAGCAACATCACAAAAACCAGTTCAAGTATTAGAAGCAATTCAGGATTATTACAAAGAGCACAATGCAAATATACACAGGGGGATGCACCAGCTTTCTCAGGAAGCTTCAGATATTTACGAAGAAGCGCATAAAAAAGTTGGAAAATTCATAAATGCAAAAAATCCAAAAGAGGAAATTATTTTTGTAAGAAATGCAACAGAAGGAGCAAACTTAATAGCAAACGCATGGGCAATGCACGAATTACAGCGAGGAGATGAAATAATCTCAACAGTCATGGAGCACCATGCAAATATAGTGCCGTGGCAGTTTGTTGAAGAAAAAGGAATAAAACTAAAATTTATAGATATAACAGAAGAGGGAGAACTAGACCTTGATAATTTGAATGAATTAATAACAAGCAAAACAAAACTTATTACATGCACACAAGCATCAAATGTTCTTGGAACAATTAATGATGTTAACAAGATAGGAAAAATCGTGCATGATAATCATGCAAAATTCTTTGTCGATGCCGCACAAAGTGTACCTCATATGAAAGTAGATGTAAGAAAAATTGATTGTGACTTCATGATTTTTTCAGGCCATAAGATGCTCGCACCAATGGGAACAGGAACAGTTTATGCAAAAAAAGAAATTTTGGAAGAAATGCATCCTTTTTTAGGTGGGGGGGATATGATAAAAGAAGTTAAACTTGAAAAATCAACATGGAATGAATTGCCCTGGAAATTTGAGGCAGGTACGCCTGATGTCGGAGGAGCAGCAGGATTTGGAGCAGCAATCGATTACTTAAATAAAATAGGGATGGACAATATCAGAAAACATGAAAAAGATATATTGAAATATGCAATAGAAAAAGTTTCAGAATTAGATGCAGAAATCTATGGTCCTTTAGATTCAGAGAAAAGATCTGGCCTAATTGCTTTTAATTTTAAAGGAATACACCCACATGATGTTGCAGGTATACTTGATTCTAATTATGGTGTTGCAATAAGAAGCGGGCATCATTGCGCCCAGCCACTTACAGAAAGATTGGGACAAACATCAACAAACAGGGCAAGTTTCTATATCTACAACAAGAAAGAAGAAGTAGATGTTATGATAGAAGGGTTGAAAAAAGTAAAGGAGATATTTAAAAGATGACCCTAGACATTTATCAAGAGAATATCTTAGATCATTATCAGAACCCAAGGAATTTTGGTCATATTAAAAACCCAGATTTGAAAGCGCACGATTCAAATCCATTGTGCGGAGATAGTTTTGATATTGAACTCAAGATAAAAAATAATAAGATTGAAGAGGTTAGATTTTCAGGCCACGGTTGCGCAATCTCAACAGCAGCAGCTTCTATGTTAAGCGAGGAATTAAAAGGAAAAAAAGTAGAAGAAGCATTAAAAATAGAAAAAGAAGATATCTTACGATTTCTCGGTGTTGAGTTAAGCCATGTCAGAATAAAGTGCGCAATGCTTTCTTTGAAAGTTTTGAAATTAGCTTTATATCAAAAAAACACAAAAAAACAAAATCTTTCTGTTAAAACAAAGCATAAACAAAAGGACTGACAGAAGAGCTTTGACCAACAATAATCAGCACGCCCACTATGATAAGCATTATTATTATGGGTGTGAGCCACCATATTTTTCTTACTTTTAAAAAATCCCAAATTTCAATTAAAAGAGGTTTGTTTTTTCCCATTTTTTATATACAATATTATACTAACTAATTAATTTATCTTTTTAATCTTTCTTATTATCTTTTTCACTATCCCATATATCTTTTTTATTATCATTTCTTTTAATCAAAAACTCACCTATAATAAGATAGTCAATGCCAGTACCCATCATACATTTATACGCGTCATAAGGGGTACAGACAATAGGTTCGCCTCTTATATTAAAAGAAGTATTAATTATAATAGGTATGTCAGAAAGCCTTCCAACTTCTTTTATTACATTATAATACAAAGGATTCTGCTCCTTCGTTATTGTTTGTAATCTTCCTGAACCATCTACATGAGTTACAGCAGGTATTTTCGACTGCCACTTTTTTTTGATAGGATAAACCATCAGCATGAAAGTTGTTGGATTAGGGATAGGAAAATCACAATCAAAATAAGTCAATGCATCATCTTCACAGACAGCAGGGGCAAAAGGCCTGAATTTTTCCCTATGTTTCACTTTTAGATTTAATATTTCTTGCATCTCTGGATTGCACGCATTTGATAAAATACTTCTGGATCCTAATGCTCTCGGACCCCATTCCATTCTTCCCTGAAACCATCCAACGATGTTATTTTCAAATATTAATTTTGCAGATTTTTTAACTAGCTCTTCATTGTTTTTGAAAACAGAATATTTTATTTTGTTTTCATCTAGGAATTTTTTTATTTCCTTCTTTGTAAACGCAGGCCCAAGATATGCGTTATTCATAATATACTTTCTTTTATTTTCCAATAAAGTATTATAGATATAAACAGCAACACCAAGGCTAGTTCCTCCATCAGATGCATTTGGCTGTATCCAAATTCTTTTAAAAGGAGTTTTTATTAATATTTTTCCATTAAATACACTATTTAGTGCAACGCCTCCTGCCATCACAAGATTTTCTTGGTTTGTCTCTTTATGAACATAATTAAGGATTTTTGTTAGAATCTCCTCTGTAATCATCTGAAGAGCGGCGGCAATATCTTTGTGTTTTTTTGTTATCTCTGTTTCTTTTTTTCTAATTTGCCCATCAAGAAGATTACACAATTTTTTAGAAGGCATACTGTCTTTATAATGAAAAGTAAAGTAACTTAAATCAAATCTAAAACTTCCATCTTCTTTTATATCAATTATCTTTTTTAATTTTTTATAATAGGTATTTGTTTTAGGGTTCATATCTCCATATGCGCTTAATCCCATTACTTTGTATTCTGAATTATTTACACTAAATCCAAGATATGCAGTAATAGTAGAATAAAGAAGGCCAACAGAATGAGGGAATTTAAGCTCTTTAATTAGGCTTATGTTATTTTTTTCTCCTTTACCATATGTAGTTGTTGTCCATTCTCCAACACCATCAACTGTAAAAATAGCAGCACGTTCAAAAGGGCTAACCAAAAAAGCACTTGCAGCATGAGCCATATGATGATTGACAAAAAGAATATCTCCTTTATACTTCAACATTTTTTTAATTTTTTCAACAACTCTTATTTTTTCATTTATCCAAGAAGGAGTTGCGCTTAGAAAGACCTTATAACTAAAAGGAAACATAGCAATATGCTGTGACATTAGTCTTTCAAATTTCAAAAAAGGTTTTTCATAAAACCCGACATACTCAACTTTGTTAATATCAATCTTTTCATAATCTAAACAAAAATTTATAGCATTTATAGGAAAAGAAGAATCATGTTTCTTTCTTGTAAACCTTTCTTCTTCAGCCGCTGCCACAACTATTCCCTCTTTTAACAGGGTAGCAGAAGAATCATGATAATAGCAGCTAATCCCTAAAACATACATATTAATTGCTCCTTTCCATTAAGAATAGAATTATTGCCATTTCTGTCCACATCCTGTTTTCAGCCTCTTCAAAAACAACAGATTGCAAACCATCTACTACTTCGTTTGTTACTTCATATCCTCTTTTCGCAGGAAGGCAATGCATGAAAATTGCATCTTTCTTTGCTTTTGACATAAGGCCAGAATTTACTTGATAGGGCATAAATCTCTTTACTCTGGCTTCTTTTTCTTCTTGAGGAATATGATAACTCATCCAGGTATCTGTAACAACAATATCAGCATTCTTTACAGCAGCATCTATCTCGTTAGTAATAATTAAAGCAATTCCGGATTTTTTTGCTATCTCTCTTGCTTCATCTAAAATTTTTTTATTTAAATCAGATTCTTTTTGTGGTGTTGCTATATACATATTGATACCTGCCATAGCGCAACCATGTATTAAAGAATATGTTACATTGTTATCAGCATCTCCCAAATATACAAGAGTTAATCCTTTTAATCTTCCTTTTTTTTCTTTTATTGTCATTAAATCAGCTATAATTTGACAAGGATGTGCCAAATCAGAAAGAGCATCAATTACAGGAGCTTTTGAGTTTTTTGCTAGCTCAACAGTATCAGATTGCTTAAGAAGCCTGGCCATTATAATATCAACATATCTCGAAGCACATTTTGCAGTATCTGCTAGTGTTTCACCAACACCTAAAGGAGAGTTTTTCACATCATAATAAATTGCATGCCCCCCCATTTTTGTCATGCCTGTTTCAAAACTTACTCTTGTTCTTAGGGAGGGTTTTTCAAAAATCATTAGCAAATTTTTTTGTTTCATTGCATCTGAAACACACGAAGGATTTTTTTTAATTTTTATAGAATTATCAATAATCTCCATCAATTCATCGCTTGTCAAATCACAAAGATTAATAAGATCTCTTTTCATTTTCCCCTCAAAACTGCCTATAATATTCCTCAATAGGCCTTTTGTCAAGATTTAATTTAGACCAATAGGTTTTAGCTTCTTTATTTATTTTGGTATCTAAAAAAGATTTTTTGAAAATCTTGGCAAACATGGAAGTAATTCCTACACCCATAAAATAAACAAGAGAAAGCAAAATAGAATTAATAAGAATGGAGAGAGTATTCGCAAATTCCGCGAATCCCTCTTTAAATGCACCAATATCTCCTTTCATTTTATATTTTTATTCTAAACTTTTTTTAATTATCAAAGATACGAGCGTAATAGCAAAAGTAATACCCAAAATAAAATAAAAAGGCAATCCATTTCCCATAAATCTAAAAATCAAAAACAAAAAAAAACTAAAGACAAAATAAGCAAAAGCAAAACCAATTTTTTTTGCAAGATAGTTATATTCTCTTTCTATCTTAAGCTCCATTTTAACCCATGTTTCTTTTGAAATAATCAATAGTTTTCTTTAAACCTTCTTCAAAACCAATTTTTGGCTCCCACCCAAGAAGCATTCTCGCTTTTGAAATATCTGGTTGTCTCTTAGTTGGATCATCTTCAGGAAGAGCCATAAATCTAATTTCAGATTTTGATTTTGTTAGTTTTTTGATTAATTCCGCAGCGTCCAAAACACTATATTCTTTTGGGTTTCCTATGTTTTTTGGTCCTATTTCTTTAGAATTCATCATCTTTATAAGGCCCTCAATCAAATCATCAACATAACAGAAAGATCTTGTCTGTTTTCCATCTCCATAAATTGTAATCGGTTCATTTTTTAATGCTTGTGTAATAAAATTAGGAATAACCCTTCCATCGTCTATTCTCATTCTTGGCCCATATGTATTAAAAATTCTCACAATCTTTATGTCAACATTATATTCTCTATGATAAGCCATCAAAAGGGCTTCTCCAAACCGTTTTGATTCATCATAACAACTTCTTATACCCACAGGGTTTACATTTCCCCAGTAAGATTCTTTTTGGGGGTGTTCTTTTGGTTCTCCATAAGCTTCGCTTGTGGAAGTAAATAGTAGTTTAGCATTCTTGTCAAGCGCAAGCTGAATCATTCGGTTAGTGCCAACAGAATTAGCAAGTGCTGTCTCAACAGGATATTCTTGATAATCTTTTGGACTTGCTCTTGAAGCAAGGTGAAATATCCAGTCAATTTTTCCTTCAATCAATTGCAAAGGCTCTATAATATTATGCTTAACAAATTTGAACTTTCTGTTGTTCATTAAATGAGTTATATTTTCTATATTTCCAGAACCAAGATTATCTACACAAATAACGTCGTGTCCTTCTTTTAATAACCTCTCACACAAATGGCTTCCTATAAAGCCAGCTCCGCCAGTTACAATACATCTCATTTTACCTTTTAAAAAACAAGCATTATTTTAAACTTTTCCTGTTTTTCTTTTAATTTTCTTTTAACTATTTTTATAATAACTTTAATAAACAACTTTCTATTTTATTGTATATTATGATATTAGGTAGGATATTTGGTAAAATAACAACAAGTAGTTTTCAGTTTCTTGTAGAGAAAGAAACAAAAAAATTTGAATTTGTCCAGGTTTTGCATAAAGTTTATGATTATGTACTATGTCAGATTATTGAAATTGAAAGGACAGACAGAGACATAGCAAAATGCATAGTTATTGGTTATAAAGATGAAAAAGGTCTAATTAAACCAATAAGAATCCCATTTGAACAGAACTCAGAGGTTTTGAAAGCAGAAGATGAGTTCATAAAAGCAGTAATAAGACTAGAAGATGATAAAAATGGAGCATATATAGGAAAGCTCGAAGGTAAAGAAATAGATATCTACCTTGATTTAAAGAAACTTTTAACAAAGCACGTAGCAATTCTAGCGAAGTCAGGGGCTGGAAAATCTTATACAGTAGGTGTTCTAGTTGAAGAAATAATAACTAAAAAAGTACCTATCCTTATTATTGATCCACATGGAGAATATTCTGCCCTTAAGTACCCTAATGAAGAACAGGCAGAAGAGCTTGCTTCCTATAACTTAAAACCAAAAGGGTTTAAAAACATTCATGAATACGGAGATTCAAAACTAAACCCGGAACTCAGGCCATTAAGGTTAAATAATAATTTAACAGCATTAGAAATAACACAAATTATCCCTGGTAAACTTTCAAACACACAAATGGGAGTTCTTTACAGCGCATTAAAAAACTTGACAAATGTCAATTTTACAACAGTACTTTTCGAATTGGAAAAAGAAGAAAACAATGCAAAATGGTCCATAATAAACAACTTAGATTATCTAAACAGTCTTGAAATCTTTTCAGAGTCTTTTGTTCCTTATAATGAATTAATACAGCCAGGAAGATGTAGTATCATAAATATGAAAGGAATTGCACCGGATGTTCAGGAGATAATAGTATATAAACTTCTAAAAGACTTATTTGAAATGAGAAAACAGGAAAAAATACCTCCCTTTTTTTGCGTAATTGAAGAAGCGCATAATTTCTGTCCAGAAAGAAGTTTTGGGGAGACAAGAAGCTCAAAAATAATAAGGACAGTTGCATCAGAAGGGAGAAAATTCGGACTTGGATTATGTGTTATAAGTCAAAGGCCCGCAAGAGTTGATAAATCAGTTTTGAGCCAATGTACTACACAAATCATAATGAAAATAACAAATCCCAATGATTTAAAAGCAGTTTCTAGTAGTGTTGAAGGGATTACCTCTTCTTCTGAAGATGAAATAGTTAACTTAACTATTGGCACGGCATTAATAACCGGAATAGTTGATATTCCTCTTTTTGTTAATATAAGGCCCAGGGTTTCAAAGCACGGGGGGCATGCAAAAGAAATACTTGAAGAAGTAAAAGAAGAACAGTTTTTTGAAAAATTAGAAGAGTTTGATAATGCAGATTTATTACCTATAATTCAACCCAAAACAACAATAAAAGATCTACAACTGATGAGCGAGAAAGAAATTGAAAAAGTAGATGTTGAGCTAATTCCCGGAGTTTTATTTTTATGTGCAGACAAAACATCTGAATACAATCTTCTTATAGAATCAACAAAAGGAGAGATAGTAATTTCAACAGAAGAATATATTACAAAAAAACTGCCAGAATTAACAAATCTTTCACCTATGGAAATTAAAATATTGCACACAGCATTTCAGTTAAAGGAGTTTACAGAGCAACAGCTAATAAAAAAAACAGGAAACTTAGATATAAAAAAAGAAGTAGATTCCTTGCTTTCAAAAAGATTTATTGAAACCAAAAATGAAAAATATAATTTATCTGAAAATTATATTTTTTCAAACCTTTCTAAACACGCATGCTTCAATAAAATAGAATTCTTAAATATAAAATACAAAACAAAGCAAGAACCTAAAGTTTCATTAGATAAAATAAAGACCAAGCTTTCAAAATTCACCTCAATTAAAGATCAAAGGGAATGTTTTATAGTAAGATATATTCTTGTTTATAAAAATGGTACAAATAAAAACTGAATTTTTTTTGAATACAAAAAAAGAACTTATTCCTTACAAAGAATGGGAAGAAAATATAGTTTCTTTAAAGTCAGATGAGCATATCACAGATGAAAAGATAGCAGTCCATATTTTAAAAAAAGCTCTCCAAGAAGCAGTAAAAAAGAGATTGCCAAAAAAAAGATTTGGGATTCTTTTTTCAGGAGGAGTAGATTCTACACTACTTGCATTTTTGTGTAAAAAATTCACAGGCAATTTTATTTGTTACACTGTTGGGTTGGAAGCATCAAAGGACATTCTTTTCTCTCAGAAAGTAGCTAAATATTATGGATTTAAACATAAGATTAAAATTCTTTCTTTGAAAGAGGCAGAGCAAGTATTTGAAAAAACAGCAAAAATACTCGGAAAGCAACTAATTAATATAGTAAACATTGGTGTTGGCGGGGTGGAAGTTGCAGCAAAGATGCTTGCTGAGAAAGACAAAGTAAATACTCTTTTTTCCGGGCTGGGAAGCGAAGAGATATTTGCAGGGTACCAAAGACATGAAAAAGCACTAGATTTAAATGAAGAATGCTGGAATGGCTTGAAAACCATGTGGGAGAGGGATTTAAAACGTGACATAAATATAGCAAATTCTACCAAAGCTGTTTTTTTAACACCTTTTTTGGATAAAAACGTAATCTTTGAAGCAATGAAAATTGATTCTAACCTTAAACTAAAAAGAGAACATAAAAAATATATTTTAAGAAAAGTTGCTTATTCTCTTGGACTTAAAAAAGAATTTGCTTTCAGGCCAAAAGTTGCAGCACAATATGGGAGTAATTTTGATAAAGCTATTATGAAAATAACAAAACAAAAAGCGTTTACACTAAAAAGAGATTATCTAACATATCTTTCAAAAAACAACATCCAATAAAGCCAATAAAGAAACTTTTATATACCTTTTATTGTAAATCTATTATCATGGGATCTTTTGCATCAGAACATAGGACTTTTTTTTATAATCTTAAAAGATATGGTTTAAACTTTTCAAATAATGAGATTAAACAGATATTAATAACAGTAGGGATGATTGCTTTCATATGGTCTTTTAACAAATGGGGTTCAACCACGTTTGATTTTGTAGAAGGAATTTTAAACTTTTTTTTAGGTGGGCTTTTTGCATTTATAGCAATTATTTTTAACCAAATTGGTCAAAGGATTGTAGCAGTTCATTATGGATATGATCCAATCTATGAATATGGAATGATGGGGCTAATGATGGGACTTATAATTACTTTTGCCTCACGAGGGCTATTAATCTTTTTTTTACCAGGAGCAATAAATATAAGGCATTTGGCAGCATCAAGACTAGGAGAATTTAGATATTACACTAATGACTGGGAGTGGGCAAAGGTTGGGTTTACTGGCCCCTTTTTGAATATTTTTTTGGCAATAATCCTTGCTTTCTTTAAAAACAATTTAATCATACAGCAGCTAATCTGGATGAATGTTTTTTTTGCCTGGTATTCTTTGATCCCACTTCCAGGAAATTTAGGATTGTATTTATTTTATCCACATATCTATTTTTGGAGTTTTACAGTAGGTTTTGTTTTAGCTAGCACAGTACTTCTGTTTTTAGTGATGAAATTAGCATTTTCCCCTATTTTAATTTTGATTTTAGCATTAGTTTTTGCTATTTATGCAATGTTTTGGCATTATAAAAAAGATGGAAAATGGTCAGCCTAACCTATAATAAAGTTAGTTAAACTCTCTGCTGAACCAATTAAATAGAAATCTTTATATAAGAAAAAGCACTTTGTTTTAGATAAGCTTTAAATATATGATAATTAATTAAAAACATGGGGTAGATAACTATGGCTGAAAAAGAAAAAAAACCAATGATTGAAGATGAAGGAAAAAAATTCTCAAAACAGATGCTTGGAAAAATAATTGTTAGCAAAACAGGCAAAAGATTTGGGGAAGTAGGAGACATTATATTTGAGACTAAATCAGGAGAACTTATTCATATGGTTGTAAATAATCCAACACCTTATACAGAAAAACTCGAGTTGGAAAAAGACAAGCAAGGAAGAATTCTGATCCCATTTAGTGCAGTTATTGCAATGGGAGACTTTATGGTTATTGCAGAAGAAGATATTGTGTAAAGGTATTCTTTATTTATTTTTTATATCTGTTTTATATCCGATTTAGCTCTAATTTCTCTCTAATAATTAACTTTTTAAATTATAGTGCTTTCTTTAGGGCAATGGAAAAAGAAGAGATAATGATTTGGACAGAAAAGTATAGGCCAAAGTCTTTTTCTGAAATAAAAGGTCAGGAAGATATAGTTAAAAGAGCAAAAGCATTTGTCAAGCAGAAAAACATGCCGCACCTTCTCTTTGCAGGCCCAGCAGGTATAGGAAAATCAACACTTGCTTTAGTAATAGCAAGAGAATTATTCGGAGAAACATGGAGAGATAATTTTTTAGAGTTAAATGCAAGCGATGAAAGGGGAATAGATGTAGTAAGAATAAAAGTAAAAGATTTTGCAAGAACAAAAGCAATAGGAGAAGTTCCCTTTAAGATAATCTTCCTTGATGAATGTGATGCCCTTACAAGAGAAGCACAGCAAGCATTAAGGAGGACAATGGAAAACTATACTAGAACGTGTAGATTTATTTTAAGCTGCAATTTTTCATCAAAAATAATAGATCCTATTCAAAGCAGATGTGTTGTATTTAAATTTAAACCACTCAAAAAAGAGGAAATATTTTTTATAATAGAAGAAATCTCAAAAAATGAGAAATTTAAGATTAATGAAGAGGCAAAAGAGGCATTATTCATTGTTAGCAAGGGAGACTGCAGAAAAGCAGAAAATATACTTCAAAGCTCTGCAGCAATAGCTCAAACAATCACAGATAAACTAATATACTCAATAGCTTCTCAGGCAATTCCTGAAGAAGTTAAAAAAATTTTAGAAGTTGCTGTTTCAGGAAATTTTTTAGAAGCAAGAAAACAACTTCTTTCTGCAATCTTAGAAAACGGACTTTCAGGTATAGATTTAATAAAGCAGGTTCAGGAAAAAATATGGGAATTGAACGTAAGTAATAATAGCAAATTAGAGATGATAAAACTCTGCGGAGAAATCGAGTTTAGGTTGGTCGAAGGAAGCGATGAATTTATACAGATGGAAGCATTATTATCAGGAATAGTGCTTTTGGCAAAAAAATAGCTATTTTAAAAAAGAGGTAAAATGAAAAAGTTGCCAGAATATAATGACATAGGTATAGAAAGGAACAAAGATATTTCTACTTTTACTTCACCCGCACACAAGGAACTAGTTAGCACAGAAAATATTCTTAAAAGACTTCTTATAAATATAGAGGCATTCAAAAGAATAGAACAAGAAAACAGTCTGATAAAAAAAGAGCTTATTCAAAACCAATTTGTTTTAAAAAGAGAATATAAACGAAAACTCGACGAGCTTAATTATGTGATAAAAGAGAAAAACAATATAGAAACAAAAGTAAAAACAGAACTTCTTATAAAATACAAAAAATATCTTGAAAACCTTTCTAGAGAGATAATTAAGCAAAAACAAGAAAATAATGTTTTTAGAAAAAAATACAAAGAACTATTTGATATTTCTAGAAAAACTTCAGATGATAATAAAAAACTTAGGTTAATCTTGTTGCACAATAAGGATTTAATAAAACTAGAGTTCCAGCGAAAGTTAAAACAAATCATGAAAGAGCATTCAGATAATAAAACACTTTCAGCAGCAAAACACAAAATGCTTCTTAAAGAATATGAAAACAGAAAGCTTGATATGACTGAAAAACTAGAATCTGAAAAGCAAAAAAATGAATTTTTGATACAAAGATATGGAAAGATAAAAACCCTTTTGGAGCAAAGGGAAAAAGAATATAAAACTCTTATTAATTTAAACAAGAAAATAATTCAACGACTTGCCTTTTTAGAAAAAAACAGTTTAGGAAACGAGCAAGTATTGGAGGCAAGAACACAAGTAATTAAACAAGCATTTGAAGATAAATTAAAAGAAATAACCAAAATACAGATAACTAAAGAAGTGGATTACAAAGCAAAAATATCTTCGTTAATGGAAGATTTGGCAAAATATTATGATGAACTAAAAGAATCGAAACGCAAATATTATACTAGAGAAAAAGAATTAAAAGAAAAATTAAAAGAAATTCTTAATTAAGTGCCCCTTTTTATCATTATGTTCTGTTTAATTGTTTGTTCATAATCATAATCTAAAGTAATCTCTATAGGGTCTGGGTAATCTATTTCACTGTTTTTTTGTTGGGAGCATCTTACGCTTGCAACATTATCTCTAAGTAAAATTATACCCTCTTTTCCACTTTCTCCATTTGTAAATCCAGTGCATTGTAGATCTGCTACCTTAGATTCTATCTTGAAAAACACTCTATTTAGATTAGAACGATCTAGTGCGCATTTAGTATCCGGGGCAAAGATTCTCCCTTGTCCAATATGAGTTATAGTAAAAAAATATTTTACAGTATCAGTTCCACCAGCAACTTCTTCAAATTTAGTAACTTTAATTGGAGCAGCAGAATTTAAAACATCTTTTTCTTCAGCTACAATACATACTCCTTCAGTAGAGCGAATATCTTTTTTTATACACCCTTCTGATTCAGCTAAGGTATAATAATTATAACAAACATCAATCCAAATAGGAAATTCTTTATCAACAGTGAGAGTTCCTTTAAAATTCAAATTAGGGAAAGTTGCTTCTACAGGCACTGCCCAGTAAGTATTGCCAGCAGCATCTATATAGGAGCTTTCAATTTTTGTTGAAATGGAATTAATGATAAAATCACTTTCTGTTTTACCAAAATCAGGGGGATTTAGCCCATTTAGAGTTATTTTAAAACTTTCTTTGGGTATTTCAGGATAACCTTTGTTTGTCAGCACAACAGTTACATCAAAAGGGTCTTGGCCCATATCAAATACTTCAGCAGGAGGAGCATTTTCTTGAAAGGAAGGAATAAGTCCAAGATCTCCTTGTATATATGTAGCTTGCCCCGTTCCAGTAGGGTTTTCTCCTTCACAAGCAATTAACCCTAATACAGATATTGTAACTAAAAAAAGAACAATTTCTTTTCTCATTTTTCTCACCCTGTTAATAGCATATATTAACATAATTAAAAATAAACAATATAAATCTTTCTAAAGAACTGAGTTTATTTCAAGTTTACAATACTAATTGTTTTTGAAATGCTTTGCCTGTAATTATAATCTAAAACAATATTTAAGGGAGTAACAAAATAGGATTGTCCAGACAAACCGCCTTCACATATAGCAAAACCTTTTCCATTTGTAAGTCTTAATTTACCTTCTGGTTTGCAAACAAAACTGCTGCTTGGTGTTGAAACTTTAATCCAGTTTAAAGTATCTATATCTCTTATATCTATGTTATTATAACAATTATCTGAACTAGAAGAAGAAAAAACAGTACCCCCTCCTTTGTTTTCAAATACTATCTCTAAATACACTTTTGTATCTGTTGTTTTTTGTGTAACACTTGTTACAGCAATAGGGCCACCCTGGTTGCTTCCTAAATCCTGTACAGTAAATTTGCAGGAATTACTAGATACAAGGCTGCCTTTTTTAGGATCAACACAAATTGTTGGAGTGGCTATTGTTTGATAATGATAGCAGGCTGTTGCAGTCAAATCTTGTTTGAAGGAATCTACTTGTTGTGGACTATTTACTCTTGTTTTCCAGCTAATATAAGATGTTTGTGATCCTTGTGTAGCATATTGGTTTTTACCTTCTATAGCTATACTATTAGTTGATTGCACAGGAGAACCAAATAAAATAGATTTATCATACCCCATCAAATATACTCTTAAATTATTTACATCATAAGCCCCTTTATTTGAATATTCAACAATTACACTTAATTCCTGGTTACTAAATACCTCGCTTGGAGGATTATCAGCCATAAAATTTATTTTTATTCCATCTGTTCCTGTTCTCCAATTGGTATTTTTTCCACTAGAACTGCCAGTATCATTAGTACATGAAGCCAAAATTAATAAAAAAAAGACAAAACAAAAGTATAGTTCTTTTTTCATCTTAGTATTTTAATATTTTCTTTATTTTAATAGGTTTTGTTATTGAAGTTATATAACCATAATCTATCTCTATATTTAGAGGTGTTTGATAGCTTGGGCTGTTTTTCGATATTAGGCCTGATTTAAGTGTACAGGTAATACTGTCTTCTTCATTCCTTAAAGCTAGCTCAGGAGGAAAACATTCAAAATGATTTTTATTATATGTTGAAAAAGAAATATCTCGTAATGAGATAAAATTATATACGTCAGATTCAAGCGGGTTTTTATTACAAACTTGATCAACATATCCTTTTTTTATTACGGTTCCCAGGCCTTGGTTTTGAAAATGAACTTTAAATTGGGGCATTATATATTCATTGTCTGTTAACATCCTTGTTTCTATACTTGTTATTACTAACGGCCCACCTTGTCCACCAGATAAACCAATATTCTCTTTTAAGTTGCACAATTTGTCTGTTGATTTTAAATTATTTGGATCTGTATCAATGCATATATCAGCAATAGCAATTCCTTCATAATCATAGCAAAAATTACTCATTATCATTATATCATGATATTCGCTTTGTTCATCTATTTGTTTTGTTTTTATTGACTTTTCAAAAACTTCAAAATCATCAAAAGTATTAGCTAAAGTTTTTCCTTCAAGGTTTATGTTTCTTACTTCATTAACATTTGTTTTATCTATAAACTCCATATATCCTTTTTCAACACTTAGCAATAGTTTAGCATTATTTACTTTGTAAGGCCCTTTATTTTCAATTTTTATTATATAATTTAATGTTTCCCCCTCATAAACCTCTTCAGGAAGTGCAGAAATAAGATTAATTACAACACCGGAATTGCCTTTATAAAGCTCTTTTTCTACCTTTGTTCCAGAATTGGATAAAGAGCAGCCAAAAATAAATAATAAAATAAACACACCAAATATTCTTTTCATTCTTTTTTATCCTCCTTATGACAACGAATTATTTTTAAATGGGGATTCTTCAACATCAATAGATACAGACTCCTCTAATTCATAACTATATTGAACTTCTGCTTTAAGATATCTCATAGTTACAGGAGTATTATCAAGAGAAGTTTTATCCGCTTTCATTAGACAAGTGAGGGTTAATGAAGTTTCTATCCTCCCTAAATCAGGTACATCTAATCTATAAACTTTCATCCCTTTTTCAGCTTCTTCAGTAGTTGGTTGGATTGTTTGTGTAGCTATCCCAGTACAAGTATTTTGAGTGATTTCCATAGTATCTGGAATTTTTAAGAAGATTGTCTGTATTTTTCCTATTTTTCCACCATCTGTCCATATATTATCAATAGTTATACCAAACCTAGGATTCACATTTTCTGAGCCAATATCCCAAGGAGAGCTATCTGTACCTATTCCAAGGCTGACAGGACCAGAAGTATAAATAGCATTCTTATTAGCATCAGTAATACTATATAATGAAAGAATATTTTGCTTAGTTGGTTCCAATCCTTTGTCATGCAAAAGCCTATAATCATTCATCATCCTCTGTTCATCCATCAAATAAATTTTTTTTGTTGATTGTGTAGAAAATTCAAATGATGCATTTATTTTAACAGTGTAATGACCGTAAGGAAGAACGCCTTTCTCAAAAACACACTGGATAGGTCTCTCTGCTCCATATATTACACTGATAATTGCTTCCTTTTTATCAGGGCTATTTACATACCCATATACTTCTTCTTTTTTACCAAAATTATTTATCTTTTCTGTTTTACATTGGACTTTAATAGTAAAAGGTTCATCGATCTTTTTAGCTT
>CAYMPC010000007.1:0-29549 GCA_964392465.1 uncultured Methanosarcinales archaeon
ATGAATTAAGAAGAGACGAGTTATATTCTATCATAGAAAGAAATATTGAATTAGATAAAAAAAAAGGAATTAACTTAGATATACAATCTTTTAGAGATATGAAAAAATCTTTTAAAAACTTTATTGATTTTTGCTTGAAAAAAGGCTATTTATCTTATGATAATATTGTTATGAATGTCAATTTTCAAAAAGCAGGCTATACTTTTGAGATGTATGAAAAAGAGAAGCTTCCTCAAGGAGTAGATAAAGAAACAATTTCTTTGACTAGGCAAGGAGAATACACAAGGAATTTTTCAAAAGAATATCCTTTACAATATATGGAAAGGATGACAAGGCATTTGCTTAATTAAATATTAACCAACTTTTCAGCTAACCCAATATACTCCTTAGGCTTTAAGTTTTTTAGTTTATCTTTTTCTTTTTTGTCAATACTTAGTGTGTCTATAAAATTATGAATCTCTTCTAATGTTATTTTTTCCCCTCTTGACAGCTCTTTAAGTTTTTCATAAGCTTTTTCTTGATTGTATTTTCTTAATACAGTTTGAATGGCTTCTGTTAAGACTTCAGGATGCTCATCTAGTTCTTTTTCTATTTTTTCTAGATTAGGAATTAATTTATTCAGTCCTTTTATTGAGGATTCATAAGCAAGAATAGAATGAGAAAAAGCAACGCCAATATTTCTCATCATTGTACTATCTGATAAATCTCTCTGCATTCTTGAAATCTGTAGCTCCTCAAATCCGTTAAATAAGGAATTTGCTATTTTCAGATTGCCTTCTGAATTCTCAAAATCAATTGGATTAACTTTATGAGGCATTGTTGAGCTTCCTGTTTCCTCTTCTTTTTTCTTCAGCTTGAAATAATCAAGCATGATATACATCCACATATCTCTGTCTAAATTAAGAATTATGTTGTTTATTCTTTTAATGGTTTGAAATAATTCAACAAGAGAATCTTTTGGTTCTATTTGCGTTGTTATCAAATTTGGTTCTAATTCTAGCTTTGAAATAAATTGCCTGCTGAACTCGATCCAATCTTTTTCAGGATCAACTATAGCTAAAGCATTATAATTTCCAGTTGCTCCATTTAGTTTAGCTTTTAATTTTAATGCCTGCAATTTAGAATATTGTTCTTTTAATCTTGTGTAGAAAACAAAGAATTCCTTCCCAAGTGTTGTGGGAGATGCTGGCTGTCCATGTGTCCTTGCTAATATTGCAATTGATTTATTTTCTAAGCTCAGATGCTCTAATAATTTTAATATCTCGCTTAATCTACTATAATAACTATTTTCAATAAACTCCTTTATCAATAAGGAATAAGCAATATTATTCACATCTTCAGATGTAAGGCCATAGTGGACAAATTCTTTTACTTCTTTAGGAACTTTTTCTTTAATATAATATTCAACTGCTTTAATGTCATGATTTGTTGTTTTTTCAATTTCTTTAATCTTTTCTGCTTCTTTTAATGTAAATTTATGATAGATCTCTAAAAAATCTCCTTTTCCTAATTCTTTCAAATACATCAGTTCAACAAAAATCCTTTTTTTGAATAAAGCAAATTCAGAAAAATAATCTGAAAGTTCTTTTAATTGGTTGTAATATCTACCATCTAAGGGAGAGATTGAGTTTAATTCAACTGGCATTTTTTTCACTTCTTAAAATTTAATCTCTTTTTTAATTATTGTTTGATCTCGATCAGGTCCTATTGAGATTAATGAGATAGGCACACCAAGATATTCTTCAACATATTCTAAATATTTTTTTGCGTTTTCATGAAGGTCATTGTAAGTCTTTTCTTTTCCTGTAATTTCAAAGCCATCAAATTCCTCATATCCAACATCGCACTTTTCCAATTGATCTATTGTCAAAGGATAATTTACTTCTTTTTCTTCTTTAATATATTTGACAGCTACTCTTATTTTTTCTAGCCCTGAAAGCACATCTAGTTTAGTTATTGCTAATGAAGTAAATCCATTTAATCTTGTTGAGTATTTGAGCATGACTAAGTCTAGCCAGCCGCATCTTCTTGCTCTTCCTGTTGTTGTGCCGAATTCATGGCCTACTTTTTGAATAGTTTTTCCTATGTCATCATTTAACTCTGTCAGGAAAGGGCCCTCTCCAACTCTTGTTGTGTAAGCTTTTACAATAGCTACAACTTCTAGACTCTGAGGGGGAAATCCAATATTGCTGAAAACACTTCCTGAAGTCAGATTTGAGGAAGTGACATAAGGATATGTGCCATAAGTGACATCAAGGAAAGTACCTTGAGCTCCTTCAAATATAATCTTTTTGCTTTTTATATTTTCATAGATATAAAGAGAAACATCTCCTAGATAGTTTCTTAATCTATCTGCAAGTTTTGAATACTCTTCAAAGATAGTTTCTTCTCTTAATTCAAATTTTTGTATATATGCCTTTTCAACAAGAGCTTTTTTAAGATGAACATTTTCATATAATTTTTTCCTGAATACTTCCTTGTCTAGCAAATCAATGAATCTTATACTTCTCCTTGCTACTTTATCTTCATAACCAGGGCCTATCCCCTTTCCTGTTGTGCCTATCTTTTTTTCCTTAAGGAAAGCTTCTGATATACCATCCATTAAGTTATGATAAGGCAAGATTATTGTTGTCAAAGGATCAATCACAAGATCAACTTTTATTCCTTTTTTTTCTATATTATCTATCTCATTGATAAGAACTCTTGGATCAAGGACAACACCATTTGCTATCATACACTTTTTTTTATGAATTACTCCAGAGGGCAATAAATGCAATTTGAAAACATTCTCTCCTACAACAACAGTATGGCCAGCGTTATTTCCTCCTTGAAATCTTACAACAACATCTGCTTTTTCAGCAAGAAGATCTGTTATTTTGCCTTTTCCTTCATCTCCCCATTGACTACCTATTATAACTAATCCTGTAATTTAAACCACCCAAAGAAGTTTAATTTTAGTTGATATAAAAAAGTTTCTGAAACAAAACAAATAATTACTAATTATAATAATAAATTAAGAGCATACCCCATTATTATTATCCCTGTTATAGTTATGCTAAGAAAAATAGCCAAAAGCTGCCATTTCATTACTTTCTTTAATATAAGCATCTCAGGCAAGGATATTGTTACAATAGAGGTCATGAATGCAAGTGCAGTTCCAATAGGGACACCTTTTCCTATCAATGCTTCCATAATAGGAATGACACCGACAGAATTTGCATAAAAGGGTACGCCAAGGAGAACAGCAAGAGGGATTGTCCACCATGCTGTTGAAGAAAGATATTTTTGAGCAAAACCAGCAGGGACAAAACCATGAATAGCTGCCCCTAATCCAACACCTATTAATATATAAGGAAAAACTTGTTTTGTTATATTCCAGCCATCACTCCACCAATAACCAAGAAGCTGTTTAACTGGAATTTTTTCGTTATTTAATTCAGCTTCAAGTTGCTTTTTTGATTTTAGCTTTAGTAAGTCTTGTTTAACATATTTATCAAGTTTCATGCTTTGAATAAGCATTCCTCCAATAATAGCTACAGTAATGCCAATAAAATTGTAGATTAATGTTGCCTTTATTCCAAATATTGCAGGAAAAAGATATAATGATGCTTCATTCACAAGAGGAGAGCTTATTAAAAAAGCAAAAGTGATTCCCAAAGGAATTCCTGCCCCAACAAAACCTATAAATAAAGGAATAGATGAGCATGAGCAAAAAGGGGTTATTACACCAAGAAGAGCAGCAAAAAGATAATCTAATCCAAACCATCTTCTTTTTGTTAATATCTTTTTTACTTTTTCCATAGGAAAATAATATCTTACAACAGCCATTACATAATTTATCAGGAGCAGAAGCAATCCAATTTTAATAATATCATATGTAAAAAAATTGACAACCTCTCCAAGATAAGATTCTTTTTCTAACCCAAGCCAATTATAAGTAAGTAAATCTGCAAAAAATTTGATAGGGCTAAAAATATCCATTCTTATTTTTCCTTTGATGCTTTGAGTATGGCTGTTTTTATTCTAGAAATATCAGGAGTAAAGCCAGACATAGCAATCTTATTATTAACTGCAATTATAGGGGAAGACATTGCGCCTAATGTAATTATTTTATTAATTCCTTCTTGTCCAGTAAGGTATTCTACTTTTTCTTTTAGGTTCATTTCAGAAACAGCTTTCTGTGTAAGCTCATATAATTTCTTACAAGTTGGGCATCCAGAACCAATTACAGTTATTTTCATTTTTTCACCTTATCAGATAATATAATTTATAATATTTGTAGAAATAAATATTTATATGTTTAAATAGTTTTCTCTGATTATTCTTCTAGAGTTTTTAAAATGTTTAGAACTTTTTTATTTTTTATCTTGTAACGAATGTTTGTCCCTTCTTTTCTTGATTCCAAGATTCCAGCTTCTTCAAGTTTTTTTAGGTGAAGGGAAACATTTGGCTGTGATTTTTTTGTGTAAGGGACAATTTTACAGGCGCATTGCTCTCCGTTCTTTAAGAGCTCAATTATTGATAATCTTGTCTCATCAGCAAGAAGCTTGAGGTAATCAAGTTTATTCATGTTAAATTCAGGTAAATATTTGCAAGTTTAAATATTTATATGGGATTTTAAAGAAATAAGCAATTAGAAAATAATTTTTTTACCTTAACAGCTGAGGAGCAAACAGCATCATTAATCCCAATATTGCCATTATAATCCCTCCTATGAGCTTAGTGTATTTTGCATATCTTTCTCCAAAGCTGCTGTTGACTGCAAAGGCAGCCATTCCAAAGATTATCAAATCATCAAGCATGAAGAAAAATGTGTATAATGCAATATAGAGATAGTGCTGGAAAGCAGAGATTTTGCTTAATGCTAATATCTGTGTAAAAACAGCAGGAATAGCAGCTGAACATGCGAATTCAACTGAATTTACAACAAAAGCAAGACCAAGTATTGAGATTATTAAACCTATTGTAATTGGTTTAGCAGCAATAGCATCTATTTTCTTCATTGTTTTTTTATGGCTTTGTACATCTCCAACTTTACAAGTTAATTCTCCTTTTGTAGTTATATATTCTTTAAGGCTTAATATCCCTCCTCCAAGAGCAACCATTCCTATTATTATTGTTATTGCTCTAATATATCCAATTATTAAGAATATATTCAGCCATGCTGTCATGAAAAGGAAATAAAGAACACCAGAAGCAAATACAAAGCTTCCAACAATGATCCATATCTTTTTTTTGTCATTTAAACCAATTAAAATCCCAATCAAATAAACTAAGACCCACATTGCACAAGGATTAAATCCGTCAATTGCTCCTAATACTATAGCAAGTGTTGGAAGAGACCATTGTGTAAGATCTGTCCTTCCTATAAAAGGAAGCTCAAAATCAGTAAATCCTGTATTCATCTGCTGGCTACTTTTATTCTGATATTCTTCTCCTTTGCATTCATTGATACATTGATTTATTGCACTTAATATCTGTTCTTTAGTCTGAACACCGACAAGTGCATGTTTTCCTGCAAATATTGTTGGCACTCCCAATCTTGATGTGTCAAGGCCTGCTTCTGCAGACATTTTATAAAATAATACAGAACCTTCCTGGGAAGAGGCATCATGCTCAAAGAAATTCCATTCAGGATGCTCTTCTTTTATTTCATAATAAATAGGCTTTTGCTCTGTGCAATGAGGACAGGTAGGAAGATAAAAAAAATGAATCTCAATATCAGCAGAAGGCTGAGTGTCATTTGTTATATTTGCCCCTCCTGTAAAAAAGAAAGAGATTACACCAATAATTGCAAGCGCAATAACTAGATAAACATTAAATTTAGTTGAAAAAAACTCTTTTAATGATTGTATCAGTGTCATTTTTTTATTTTTTATAATTTTTTTTTATTTAAATAATTATAGAAATATAAATATATAAAAAATATATGAAAAAACACAAACCAAAAAATATATAAATCGCATTAGCAATTAATTTTGTTAAACACAAAGACTAGGGGTTTATTATCTTGAGTGAGACAGTTTATCTGTTTCCTCAAATTTTTCTAAAAATGACAAAAAGAAAAAACATTCTGCCTTATGAGACAATAGGAAAGATGATGGAAGAGGCAGGAGCAGAAAGAGTCTCTCATGAAGCTAAAGTTGCCATGGCAGAATATCTTGAGGAATACGCACTTAAGATAGGAAGATTGGCTTCAAAATATGCAAAACATGCAGGCAGGACAACAGTTATAGATGAAGATATAATTTTAGCTGAAAAAAATATTTAATAATCTTAATTCCTTTTTCGTCTTAGTTTTATTCTTAGTTTTAATAATCTTTATAAATTATCCCTTTTTCTAAGTATTATATTTTTAAGGAGGTAATCACGATGCCAGTAAGAAAAGAACCAAATTCAAAATTTATCAAGGTTAGATGCCCAAAGTGCAAAAATGAGCAAGTAATCTTTGGAAAAGCTGCAAAAGTTGTAAACTGTCTTGTCTGCGGAAGAGTTGTTGCAGAAACAACAGGCGGAAAGATTAAAGTTAAGGCAAGAATATTAGAAGTTTTAGAATAAATTTGAGGAAATAAATGCTCTACAAAAAAACAGGCCTACCTGAAGAATCTGAAGTAGTTATGTGTACTGTAACCAATATACAGTATAGTTCTGTTTTTGTTACCATTGATGATTATGGCGTTTCAGGTATGATCCATATTTCAGAGATTGCAGCAGGCCGTATAAGAAACATAAGGGATTATGTAAAAGAAGGCAAGAAGGTTGTCTGCAAAGTATTGAGAGTATATCATGATAAAGGCCATGTTGATTTGTCTTTGAGAAGAGTTAATGAGAGAGAGAGGAAAGAGAAAGTCAACCAAGTCAAGTTTGAGCAGAAAGCCGAATCAATTATTGAAAATGTTGCTAGGGAGAATAAAATAGATTCAAAAAAATTATATGAAGAGATATCAACAATTTTATTTAAGGATTATGCATATCTTCATCATGCTTTTGAAGATATTGCTACAGGAAGCTTTAGTTTGTCAGAGACAAGCATTGATAAAAATATTGCAGCTCAGATTGAGGAATTAGCCAACCAGAGATTTAAGCCTCAGCATATCGAAATAAGCGGTGTTATTTCTTTGACCAGTTATGACAGCAATGGTCTGCAGATTATAAAAGAAGCATTAAGCGAGGCAGAAAAAGTTGAGGATACAACTATTAAATATCTAGGTGGTGGAAAATTTAATATTAGTGTAAAAGGCACAGATTATAAAGAGGCTGAGCCAAAATTAAAAAAAGCAGTTGATACTGCTTCAGAGATTATGGAAAAGCACAAAGGTATCTGTGTGTTTAAAAGAAACTGAAGATGAAACATATTTTAAAATGCCAAACGTGTGGTAAATATCTTCTTTCTGAGAAATGTAATTGTGGAGGAGCTGCTATAGAAAACAAGCCTCCAAAATACTCTCCTGAAGACAAATACGGAGAATATAGGCGAAAAGCAAAAGAAGAGCAGTGGAAAAAAGAAAAATATATCTAATTTTATAAAAACTATCTATTACCTTTCCTTTTCTTTTCACGCAGACTTAAAGAAGGCCTATTTTTGCTGTATCTTAAAAATTGATTGATTTTGAGGTCATCTTCTCTCTGCTGCTGATATTGCTCAGGAGTAAGATCTGGAGAAGAATACTCTTTTTTAGCGCCTTTATCTTTTTTGAACTTTGCATATCTCTCTTTTTTAGCATTCTTTTTTTTTGATTCTTTTTTCTTTTTTGACATAGATATCACAAATAAGAAGTTAGTTTATAAAATTAATTGAAATTAAGTTATTTCTAGTTATGGTAAAAACCTTGATGGACTCGGTGGGAATTGAACCCACTGCCTCTCCCGTGCGAGGGGAACGCTCTGAGCCGATGAGCTACGAGCCCATATCTTATCTTAGAATTAACTATTATTTAATAAGTTTAAGGAAAATTAGAAAATAAATTAAACTAATTATTCATCCACAAAGTAAATCTTATACTCAGGAGTTTCTTCTGCTTTTTCGTCTTTCTTTTTTTCTTCTTCCTGTTTGCTATCTTCTGTTTCTTCTTTTTCTGCAATTGTTCCCAAAGAATTCTTGCTTGGCTCTGCTACAAGCTTATTTACTTTAAATTTTCTTTCTTTAAACTCATCTTCTCTTTGTTTAATCTCAATCTCTATAGGTTCTTTTTTTTCACTAATAGGAATTACTATTTGCATCTCTTCTTTCTTTGTTTCTTTTTTCTCTGATTTTTCTTTTTTTGGAAGTGTTTTTTTTATTTTCGGCTTGATTAATTCCTCTTCTTTTTTTCCTGTTTTCTCTTCAACTATAACTTCACTATTTCTTCTTGCTTTCTCAAACCTTTTTTTTTTTTCTTTAATGAGATATCCTAAAACCTCTCCTATATGGTAATCAGTTACTTTGTCGTCTCCTATTTCAATTGCATATTTCAATACATCTTCGCAATATTCAAGAAGCCTTCTTGGGTTCTTTTTTGCAAGAAGGAAGATTTTTGAAATGCTCTTATCATCTAAAGTATCTAATTGTCCAATTCTTTTTCTTACTAGAAGGATTGCTTCTTGTGCTGACAAATTTATTGTTTTTATTATATTGCCGTTAAGCATAGGTTTAATTTCTTCCGGAAAAACAACATAGTCATAATCATGGCTTACAAAAACAATAGATTTAATTGTTCCTTCTTTGTAGGGAATAAGAAGTTTTTTTGCGTCATTGGCTTTCATTAAGTGAACTTCATCAAGCAGCATTATTATGTTTTTTTCATTTACTCCTATTATTTTTCTCATAAGTGAGTTTGCTCCATTTAGAAGCTCTTTTAAATTGAAAACAGCATCTCCTGAATTAAAACTATAATAAATTAATTTGTTTTTTCCTCTAAATTCTGAGATAATTTTTTTTAGGATTGTGGTTTTTCCACTACCATAATCTCCCTCTATAAAAAGCATTTGTCCTTTATCTATCTTTTTATATACAGAAGAGATATCATATGCAACTAACTCATTATCATAATCACCTGTCTTAATGCTGAATGGATTACTGTAAAAACCTATTTTTTTATACCAAATGTCACTCATTTTTATCTCCTTTTTCTTTTTTTTCTGCAGCTAAGACTTTTAAATCAACTAATTGAATCCTTTTTCTTCCTTTCTTTGCAGCAGCTTCTGCTGCTTTTGAGCAATTATCAAGGAATCTCTTTGCTGAAAACTCTGATATTTTAAAAATCTTTTTTATTAATTCTTCATTCAATAATTCACTTTCACCAATTCTTTTTCTTATAATCTCAACAGCATCATATTCCTCTAACTGAGGTATTTTTACAACTCTTTTTCCAATCCTGTCTCTCAGGCTGTCTGAGAATTTCGCTTTGGAGTATCTTTCTGTTGTGAAGATTATTGATTTTATATAATTTTGATCAAAATAATATTTTATCCTTTCTGTATTTTTTCTTGATAATTCATGCACATTATCCAATAACAAAATCATATTTTTTGGCTTTTTGTTCATTAGCCTGCCCAAAAGACCATATTTGTCCTGGAGAACATGAGTTATATTAAGGTTTTTGTCAAGAATCTTGCAGTCAACATATGCAACATTTTTCATTCCACCAAATTTTTTTGCAGCAATCATCAAAACAGTTGTCTTGCAGCTTTCAGGAGCACCTTCTACAACAAGCATACTGCTTGACTCTATTCTATAAAAAATTTCTTCAATTATCTCATCCATATTTATAAGTTTGTCATGATTTTTTTTAGGATTAATTGAAAAAGGATTTTCCCTAAACCCCAGTTTTTCATACCATATCATTATTTTTCACCTTTCTTTGCTTTAAGAGACCTTTCTCTGTATTCTTTGGCAATTTCATAATGCAGTTTTGCTTTTTCATAATCGACTTTTTCAGAATATTTAACAGCGATTTTATGATGTTTCATAGCATTTCTTAAATTAGATTTGAATAAATTCTTCAAGAAGATAAATAAAACAAATAAAATTAATAAAATAAGTACAATCTCAACAATTAATAAGATGTTTATCTTAAATCCCCTACCCTATATTAATGTAAGCACTTACAAATGGTAATTATATTTAAAGCTTTCTATCAACCTTTATCAAGGTTGATCAGGATTAGTGCCCGTAAAGGGCACGTTTTTCTGTAGGAAAAACATTTTTACTCAAGATTTTGTAAAATCTTGATTTACAAGCTTTCTATCAACCTTTATCAAGGTTGATCAGGATTAGTGCCCGTAAAGGGCACGTTTTTCTGTAGGAAAAACATTTTTGCTAAAACTTTAACATAAGTTTATAAGTACACCAAAGTTTTAAGAATATAATTAAAAGATATAATTAAGAGGTCAGAGTGGCAGAATTCAAAAGAAAGATAAGTAGAGGAGGTAGAAGAGAACGAGATTCTCGATTTGATAGAGGAGAAGACGCTGATAGAGAAAGTGCACACAGAAGATTTAGGATTAAAGGACCGCCAAGCAGATTTGGAGCAAGAGAGTCTGAAAACAGATTTGGCAGAAGAGGCACAGGTAAAAGCAGAGCTGATTATCAAATGCATAAAGTAACATGTGATAAATGTGGGGTTGAATGCGAAGTTCCTTTTAAACCAACAAGCAGCAAACCAGTTTATTGTAGCGATTGTTTTAGGAAAATGGATAATCCAAGAGATAGAGATCTTGATAGAAGACGCGAGGGTCCAAGAAACAGAGATACAAGAAGCAGACCAACTTCTAATACCTTAGAACTTGATTTGATTAATGAAAAATTAAATAAAATCATGAAAGCTTTGAAGATTGAATAAGTTTTAATTTAATTTTTACCAATTTATTTTAAAACATCTCTTACTTTTTATAATATACCCTTGTTATTTTTCCAGTTTGGAGGAATTCTTTTACTAAAATGAAATTTGATAAATCAACTTCATTTAACAGTTTATAGCAATTTGATTGTTGTGAAAAATAAATTACCTGAATATTGCTTGTGCTTTTATTAGTTAGATAATCCTGAACCTTAATTTTTTTATTTACATATCCATTAAAGGGATTTGAAAGTTCTAAGGTCATGGGCCAACAAGTTAGGACTGTTTGATTTGCGTAATTTTTTTCAATAAATTTAGCTGCTGCCATATGTGTTCTTACAACATCAGCATATTCCATATTTGTCTCTAGCTGCCAGCCGGGAGGTATTGTTCTCTCACCATGCCATCCTATAATGAATAAAGTATTAATGATTATAAAAAAAACAATACAAAATTTAACAGATAAAACTTTTTGGATTTTCCCATATGTTAATATTATTAGCAGGGGATACAGACTCACAAAATACCTTGGAAGAAAATTTGGAGTAAAAGAGTAAAATAATAGATATGAAAAAATAATTATTAAAGAGAGAGCTTCAAAATTAGCTTCTCTTGAGCTTAGTTTTTTCTTAAGAAACATTGATGACAATAAATAACCTAAGGTTAGTATGAATCTATTCTGGGAGATAAATAACTCATAAAAATAGGATCTGAAAAGGAAAATTGAATCTATTGAAAATGAAAAAAAACTTACATATGTTGGATACAAAAACCATCCAAAGAGAAGCTTATTGCAGATTGCCCATAAAATTAATAATAAAAAAGGGATGCTTAATTGCCACTTTATTTTTTTCTCTCTCCATATCCATATGAAACTAGTGCATACAATTGTAAATATTTCTGTTTCTCTAGAGAGAAGAAGAAGGCTTGCAAATATAAGGTATTTTTTAATATCCCTTGTTAAGGTATAATAAATTGCCATGAAAAACAAAGGTCTGATGAAATTAATATTATTTACAAGAATAGATTGGCTAAAAAAAATAGGAATAAAAAATGAGGATAAAGCAGCCAAAATGCCAACATATTCATTATATATGTATTTTCCAATCTTATAAATATAAAATAAAGCTGTTATGTTTGTTAGCATCATTAGGATATTTGCCACTATATATGATGTGCCAAAAATCTTAAAACACAATGTCAAAACTAGGAAAGGAAAGGGAGGATGTCTAAAGTAATAACCAGAAAGATTATGCGTATTGTTTATGAGAGCAAATGCAGTTTCTGCTATATCTACAAAACTATCCCAATGGAAAGGCAAATTAAGGGAAGGTAGCTTAAATAGAATAACCACAAGTGACAAAAAGATAAATACAAAAACATGATTAGTTACTAATTTTCTAATTAAATTAGACATAAAAAAAGAGTAGTTAAAAGAGTTAATAAGACTTTCCAAAAACATATAAAAAGTTGTTTGATAGAATATTTATATTAGTAATACCACTTATTCTTTAATCTCCTCTAGGAAATTGCCTTCAACAAAATCTGGGATATTGTACCCTGCTAGTTTCATTATAGTTGGGTATTGATCTACCTGCTTTACAGGATCTTCAATTTTAAATCCTCTTTTTACACCAGGACCCATTATAATGAAAGGAGTCCACATACCCTTTGTCTCATTTGATAAAATAGCCTGTTTATATCCTGTTATTAAGGAGGTTTCAAAAATTTTCAGGGTTTCAGACATCTCTTCATTCCAGCCGTATCCTGCTTCATTTGCGATAACAAGATCACCAACTCTATCTTCTGGCAATTCAAGATATTCTCTTACATTTTCCCATTCAACAACCATTTTTGTTGGTTTTATATTTGTTTCAGGATCTTCAAGTTCTAAAAGTGTATTTTTGACTTCTTCCCTTAATTTTTCATATTCTAATCCAGAACCCCGAGTCCAATTTTCTCTTAACCCCTTAGGATTAATATATATATTATCCATCTTAAGATATATAACTGTGGAATTTTCCCAATCTATTATAGGTTCACCTGTTTGATTATTTATTTTAAACTTAAGCCATCCTTTTTTTGCAAACAGATTATTAAGATTAACAGTTTTATCAAGAGGAACTGCACCATGGTCTGAACTAAGAACTATTATAGTATCTTCATCATTGTTATCCAAAATTTCTCCAATCATTTTATCTAATTCTTTGTACATATCCTTTACTTCTTTCCATAAAATCTTTCTTTTTGCTTCACTTGATTCATTATATCTCATGCTACTTGGATCAATATAGCCTGTCCACCATCTGCTAGTCAACATTTGATTTGGACTGTAAATGTCGTGAATAATGATATCAGGATTATATTTTTCTATCACAAAAGGAATAGATTTTTTGTGCCAATCAAAGCTCATATTCATTTCTTCTAGAAAAGTTTTTTTATCTTCTGGATAGTAAATGAGTTGTGGAGGGAAATTGTCTACAAAATCAACTAAGGGACCAATGTTTTTTTCTAAGTCTTCCCCTACATAAGAGGGATCAACTATAAATTTATTTAAATTGTCATATAATATCCTAATCCTAAAAAAGCCATCTTTATCTAATTTTATAACTTTTATTTTGATATGTGAATCAACAGAAAGGTTTTGCCATTTTAAGCTAATTGGTATCCAATCGCTCCAACTGCCTTGTTTTAAAGCCGCCAAAGTATTTTTTTTATCCATTGAAAAATATATATTATCATAATTTGTGAGGTTATCATCTGATGTATCGTGCACGTAACCGAAGATTGTTAATCCCCATCCTTCCATAGCCACTTCTTTTGGAGGAGAATATGATTTTGGGAGGACAGTCCAATTTACAGGGATTATTGGATCTACATACTTAGTAAGTTCAGTTCCAAGAAAAAATAGTTTTGAAGCTCTTCCTTGCAAAATTCTTTTGCTTAGATTTCCTTTTGTTTCAAAGTTTAGTGCAGCAAAGTCAGCACCCCAGCCACTCCACCTTCCTCTAATTGTAATTCCTTTATTAAGTTCAGGAGGGGTACTTCCTGGAATAGAAATTAACACAACTTTTGCTCCTTGATTTTCAGCTGTAACCCAGATAGGGTCTACTTTTTTTGCCAATGACGAAAATCCACTTATCGCGACAGAACTTAGGCTTCTGTTTTCAATATGCATGGGTCCATCAGCCACACCATTTGTTTTCGGATAAGTTCCTGTAAGCAAAGTTGCAAAATTAACAGGAGTATGACTTGGAAATACAGGAATGCTATATCCATAAGAACCTTGATCCATCATTTTTTTGATATTTGGAAGCTCTCCTTCTTCAGCCCATTGATAGATATTAAATAAATCTGGCTCGGCTCTCATACCATCAGGAATAAACCAATAGATTTTAAGATGTTTTTCTGTTTGAGATAAATGTTCTTTACTTGTTTCTGTACATGAAACTAATGCAAAGAGAAATACGAATAATATTATTAAACCAAATTTCCTCAAACATATCACCCTATTTTAAAAATAATATATTAATTAATAAATTTGTTGTTTAGGGAAAAGAAGTTTTGAGAGATTACTCGCATGAAATATCTTGAAGCTGGTTAATATAATAACTATATTCTTTTTCAAGAGGAAAAAATAATTCAATTCGATAAAGGGAATTTGTTTCATTACAAAACTTGAATCCTAGAATAGCTTTTTTTTTAATAAGATCCCAAGAACAGCCACCATAATTAAAAGAATTTGTGGAATACAATTCATAAAATATATTTTTGCTTACAACTTTTTTTGGTTTAAACTCATCAAGGCATGCAATTTTATTTGATATCACGCCGGGATAGGGAGATTGTCTTTCATCATATAAAGACATTATAATCTGAATCTGTGTGTCCTTCTCTATATCTGCAGTATTCTTATCTAATTTACTATAAATTCTTATTTTCATTGTGAGATTTCCATTTTTTCCTGTTAAGGTCTGCATGTTTTCTCCATTTTTCTCTTTTTTAAATGAAAATTTATTGATAAAATCATTATTTATACCTATAGTTTGTTCATTCTCATAATTAATATTCTTGAATTGTTGCTTTTTTTCATATTCTTTTTTTCCCCTTAAAAACCTAAAATAAATAGAATGAAAGATTAGCCTTGTCTTTAGTATAATCCCTTTTTTATCAAAGAGATTGTGTTTTTCCTCGCTATCATTAATAAGATCATAAGCTTCAAATTTTCCTGTACTATTTACATAAGTCAATTTTAAGTTGGGTGTTCTCATACCATATTTCTTTGGATAACTGGTTTCGAAATAGGAATTATCGTTTTCTCTTAAAGGAAGATTTTCCAAGAGCAATGCATTCTTTGTCTCAATTTTTGGTTTAGTTTCATTGTCTGTACTATAATCTCTTATTATCTTGTTTATACCTGAAATGCTAAACATACTTTTTATCCTCTTGCTTTTGTCTTGATTAGGATATTTAACTATTATAGGCACTTTGATATTAGCCTCATCTATATTTGAAGAATGTATGAAAAAATAATCATTCTCCCCTAAATTTTCTCCATGAAGCCCACAGAAGAGAAGCATTGAAGAATCTAATAATGAACGATTCTCCAGATAATCTATAAATTCTCCAAAGGCCTTATCTAAAGTAAGGATTTCCTCATCATATCTGTCTATATAATATTCCACATCAGTATGATTTTCAAGGTAGTTGAATCTAGGTATACCTTTGAAGCCATCTGCCCAAAAAGAGTTAACATTTATGAAGGTTTTTGCTTCGGTTCTGTATGTGTTTTTAAATTCTTCAGAAGGTAAATATCTAATATGTGGATCTTTAAAATGCAACCATAAAAAGATTCTCTTTTCTTTTGTGTTATCAACTAGCTCTTTTGCTTTTTCAACTATAACAGAGGCGTTCAATGTTGCAACATCGCTGTAAGTAGGAAGGGTTTTGACATCGTAAAATTCATCAAATCCTTTTTTAAAAACAGTGGTGCTGCCGATTATCTCAGTACCTCTTACGGCCATATTATAATAATCTAAGGATCTTAATTGATAGGGCAAGGTATCAACATTTGAATATATCTCTTCAATATTCTCCATTTCAGGAGGATACAACCCAGTCATAAGGGAGAATGCTGCAGTCATAGTAAAAGGCACTTGACTTATTGCATCATCAAAGACATAAGCATTTGCTGAAAATTTTTCAAGCTCAGGACTAGTATTCCTAAAATAACCATACAATGTAAGATGATCTTGTCTTAGTGCGTCTACTGTAATAAGTATGATGATATTAGGTTTATCATTCATAATTTCAGCTTTTATTTGCAGGGCAACAAAAAAGAACAAGAAAAATAAGGCTATTCCAGAAATAAAAAACCTTATACGTTTCATATAAACAAAAAAATAATTTAGATTAGTATTTAAAATCTTTCAGTGAGTTAACTTGAAAAATTAAGTGGGCCCGCCCAGATTCGAACTGGGGATCACCCCCGAGTCAGGGGGGTATCATAGCCGGGCTAGACCACGAGCCCAATTGTAGTTTAGTGGGCTTGAACGCAGTGAAACCCACTTTCCCGATCAAACCTGAAAAGGTTTGCGTGGGTAACCACGAGCCCAAAGATAATATATGGATTAAATAATATATTAAAAAGATTTCTATTTAATAAAGGCACTGGACATTTGTTTCTCGTCTATTTCAAAGGGCACTGGACACACTGGACATTCTGTTGTGAGGTATTTAAACAAAGCCTTCCTATTACTTTTTGAGGTGATTTACATGGAAATTGAACATAAAAACATTGAGACAATATTTTTTGACCAGATAAAACAGCTTACACTAAAAAAATTTAACAGGTATTATAGCGCGAGGTGCTAAAAATGAGAAGACCAAAGGACATAATAGCGGAGATTGAAGAAGATTTGCAAGGCGAAATTTACAGCCAAGTCATTTTTGAGAACAGAGAAGACTTTATGAGAGCTTATTTTGAGTCTTAGCTGTTTAATTTTCTTTTAACTTTCTTTTTTTGAAATAAGTAATATAAAACATGATTAAACCACATAACATAAGTACTAATCCATCATAAGGAGAATTTAGCTTGAATATAAAATAGATTCCAAGAAAAATTGTGAAAAAAGAAGTTATCTTCCAAATTACTCTAACTTCAAATTTTCCATAACTTGTATCAACAATAGGTGTGTTGTCTTTTTTAGTATCTATAATCTTCTCTTTAGATGCTTCATTTTCGAAGTCTTTTAGTTCAGAAAGCTCTACTTCAGGGAAAGAATAACTAGAATGCTCGCATTTATTACAAATATAAAGGGAAGGTAATCCAAGAGCTCCTTGAATTTGGTTTGAAGTATCCATCCTAATATCAGGAGATTTACATTTTGGGCAAACTTTAACAAATTTAGAGGGATTTTTCTTTTTCATATTATTTTCAAGCTTGTTTAAGTATATAATTTTTTCTACTTCGATTTAATATTGAAAATTTACTTATTATTATTTACTTTTTTTTCAATCGCTATCTTTTATTCACAAAATATATATACAATACAAACATCCTTTTTCTTATGCAAATCTTTACAAAAGAAGATTTATTGGAACATGAAAGTATGATAATAAAAGAGATAATCTCCGGTAAGATCTTTATTTATCCTACAGACACAATATATGGTATTGGTTGTAATGCAGTTGATGATAAAGCTGTTAAAAAGATAAGAAAAATAAAACAGAGAAAAGATCAGCCTTTCTCTATAATTGCGCCAAGTAAAAAATGGATTCAAGAGACTTGTGAGGTTCATGAGAAAAACTTATATTGGCTTGATAAGCTGCCAGGGCCATATACTTTTGTGATGAAGATGAAGAATAAAAAAGCAGTATCTAAATATGTAAATCCAGATATAGAAACAATAGGGATAAGGATTCCTAAGCATTGGTTTTCAAAATTTATTGAAGATATTGGAATACCTATTGTAACCACCTCAGTTAATAAATCAGGAGAGCAGTATATGACTTCTATGGATGATTTAGATCCAGAGATCAAGAGACAAATCGATTATATCTTTTACGAGGGAGAGCGTACAGGAAAGCCCTCTACCTTAGTTATTTTTGACAAAGATAAATCTGAAGTAAAGGAGAGATAAAAATGAGGATTCTTGCATCAGGTGATTTGCATGGTGATATGGGACTAGCTGAAAAACTAGCCAAAAAAGCAGAAAAAGAGAATGTTGATTTAGTTATTTTATGCGGGGATTTGACTTTTCATGAACAGAGCACAGATAATATAATTGGCCCTTTTGTAAAAAAGAAAAAGAAAGTCCTTTTAATTCCTGGAAATCATGAGACAGTTGCAACTGTTGATTTTCTTGCAGAGATGTATGGTGTAAAAAATATACATGGTTATTCTGTTAAATATGAACATTTAGGGATTTTTGGATGTGGCGGAGCAAACATAGGACCGAAAAATAAGATGACAGATAAAGAGATTTATGACCTTTTGAAACAAGGGCATGATCATATAAAAAACTTTGAAAAAAAGATTATGGTTACACATGTCCATCCCACCGACACAAAGATGGAGAAATTATCTCAATTTGTTCCAGGAAGTGATGGCGTTAAAAGAGCCATAGACAAATTTAAGCCAGATATATTATTATGCAGCCATGTCCATGAGGCAGAAGGAATTGAGGAAATTGTAGGTAAGACAAAAGTAATCAATGTAGGAAGGCATGGAAAGATTATTGATGTGTAATATTATTATTAATATTTTTTTAAAATGAATGATTCTGTTTATGAGCCAAGAGAAGATTCTTTTTTATTAGAGAGATATGTAGAGCAATATTCAAAAAAAGATTTTTTAGTATTGGATATGGGAACTGGTTCAGGGATACAGGGTATAACAGCTGCAAGAAAAGGTTCAAAAGTAATATCATGTGATATTAATGAGGCAGCTTTAAAATATTCGAAGGAGAAGGCAAAGGAAGAAGGAATTATGAATATTAAATTCATATTTTCTGATTTGTTTTCAAATATTCCTAAAAAAAAATTTGATTTGATTGCTTTCAACCCACCTTATCTTCCAAAAGAAAAAAATGTAGAGAATATTGCGCTTTATTCTGCAAAAAGAGGATGTGCAACAACAACAACATTTTTAGATGAAGCAAATAACTTTTTGAAAAAAGAAGGCATTATTCTTTTAATTGGTTCTTCTCTAGCAAGTTGGTCTTTGATTGAGGAAGCTATTAAAAAAAATCTTTTTGATTATGAGATATTAAAAAAAGAGCATGTTTTTTTTGAAGATATTTTTGTAATGCAGGTTAAAAAGTCAGATATTCTTAAAAAACTGGAAAAAACAGGTGTAAAAAAAGCTAAGCTTTTTGCAAGAGGAAAAAGAGGAGTAATAATAAAAGGAGTTTATAAGAAAAAAATAGTTTCTATAAAAATAAAAAAGCAAAGTAGTGAGGCACAAGGCACAATAGAGAATGAGGCAAGGATTCTGAAAGTAATTAATAATTATAAAATAGGACCAAGATTAATAATGAGTAAGGAAGATTTTCTTATGTATGAATTTGTCAATGGAGAATTTATATTTGATTTTGTTAAAAAAAAAAATAAAAAAAATATTTTGATTGTTTTGAAAAGAGTTTTTGAGCAGATGTATAAATTAGATAAACTAGGCATAAATAAATTCGAGATGCATCATCCAATAAAGCATATTATTATTGATAAAAACAAGCCAGTGCTTATTGACTTTGAAAGAGCAAGAATGACGATTGATCCAAAGAATGTAACTCAGTTCTGTGATTTTATTATGGGAGAGGATATGACTAATTTGTTGAAGGAAAAAAAGATAATTATTGATAAAGAAGAATTAATTAAGAGAGCAAGGGATTATAAAAATAAAATGAATAAAGAGAATTACAAAAAAATTATAAGCATGTTAAACTAATTAATTCAAAGCTAGTTTATAGATTTCAAAAACATCTTTTTTTTCAAGCCTGACAAAACTTCCTACAGGAGTGCATTTTTCTGCCATTTCCTCTAGGTATTTATCATCTATCTTCATTTCTTTTAATGAAGTCGGTAAACCTATTTCCTTAAAGAAAGCTTTTGTTGCGTCAACAGCTCCTAATGCAATCTCTTCTTCTTTTCCAGAAAGGTTCCAGACGTTTTTTCCATACTGTGCAAATCTCTTAATGTCGTGTTTATAGACATATTTCATCCATGCAGGAACTATTACAGCTAAACCAGCTCCATGCGTTACATCATATTTTGCAGAGAGCTCATGCTCTATTCTATGCGAGGCCCAGTCCTCTTCTCTTCCCATTCCCAAAACACCATTATGGGCTATTGTGCTGCATAACATAATCTCTGCCCTATAATCATAATTATTTGGCTCTTTCATGATAAGCCTTGCATTTTTTATTATGGCTTTCATGACACCTTCGCTCATTTTATCACTTAGGTCAACATTTTTTGTATTTGTAAAATATCTTTCAACAATATGAGCAAACATATCTGCTATTCCGCTTGCTGTCTGATATGTTGGGAGAGTAAAAGTTAACTCTGGATTCATTATAGCAAATTTAGGTCTTATCATATCTGTTCCAATTGCTAGTTTTCTTCCTTCATAACTTATTACAGAATTAGGACTTGACTCAGAACCTGCTGCAGGTATTGTTAAAATAACACCCAAAGGCAGAGCTTTTTTTATTTCAGCTTTCCTTGTATAGAAATCCCAGACATCACCATCATAATAACAACCTACAGCGATTGCCTTTGCAGAATCAATAACGCTTCCTCCTCCAATTGCAAGTATAAATTCAATTTTTTTTTCTTTGCAAATCTTTATCCCTTCATATACTAACTCAAGTCTTGGATTAGGAATAACGCCAGCCAATTCTATAAATTCAATCCCTGATTTTTTTAATGAATCAATAACTATGTAATATAGACCAGATTTTTTTATATTATTGCCACCATAATGCAATAAAATTTTTGTGCTATATTTTTTTGTTTCCTCTCCAACAAGAGATTCTGTGCCTTTTCCAAAAATTAGTTTTGTTCCGCATTGATAATTGAAGTTTTCCATGATGCTTAAAATAATGAGTGGATTTATAAATATATATTTGAATCTAAATTAAATTGGAGAATTATCAGAAAGAGTATAGTCTCTTCTAAAGAGTTTATTAAAAACAAGGAAAAAAATAAAAACATATCTTCTATTTTTGATTTTAAAAATGTCTTATATAGATTATCATTACAGGATTAACAAAATTGCTTATAAGATGCTGAAAAAGAAAATTGGTAAACTCTATTTTCCTAATGAGTATCAAATGTTTATATTTAATACTATTTTAAGTCCAGATATTGTCCATTCTTTCAAATTTATTTATGGCTATCATAAATTCAACCATATGAATACAGGGAAAAAAAATAATGCTTATGAACGTGTACTAAAACATTATGAAAAACTTGTTACAAAATTAAAATTTAATCAAGGAGCTTTCTATGCTGCTTGGTTAGCTCATTTTGTGGTAGATTGTCTAGAGCCAATGCATCTTTCAGATTGGAAAGTAAAAAATCCAGAGGAAAGAAGAAAAAAAATGCTGTTGCATATTTGGATAGAAAGCAAAACTAGAAACATCGAGATAAAAAAAAATAACATAGTTAATATTAAAGGAGCTGTTGGAGATTATATAGACAAAAAAGCAGATGAAATTAAGAGTCTTAATGTTGATAAATATTATCCAGATACTAATAAAATAAAAAAAATATATGAGAATAATATAACACCCATACATGTGCAGGCAGTTGCAAGTATATGGTATAAGGCAGTCTGTTTATAAAATGAAATCATTTGCTGAAAGATGTTACTTTATATTAAGAAAAGTCCCTAAAGGAAGAGTAACAACATATAAAGAGTTAGCAAAAGCATTAAACACTAAAGCATATAGAGCAATAGGACAGGCGATGAAAAATAATCCTTATGCTCCTGAAGTTCCTTGTCATAGAGTTGTTGCAAGTGATGGAAGTATTGGAGGATTCAGCGGTAAAAAAACAGGGAAAGCAATTCAGAATAAAATTGCAATGCTGAAGAAAGAAGGCATAGAATTTGAAAAAAACAGAATAAAAAATTTTGAAAAAGTTTTTTTTAAGTTTTGATAGGTTTTATTTTCTAGGGGAAAGTGTTTCAATAACTATATCTACAACATATCTTGCAGCAGGGGGAAGCGCCTTATACTTTTTTAAGATATCTCCTTTTTTCTCCCTCCTTCTTCTAATTGCATCATAATTCACTTCAAAATTAAAATTATTATCAACTACTTCTTCAACTAGTTGTCTTAGTTCATTTTTTTCGGGTTGTGAAAGTTCCAAAACCTCAACATAAAGGCAAAATAGGCTCCTTTGAGGTTCTATATTATCCGTTGCCTCATCTAAACAGCAGAAAAGATGATTCTCTGGCATTATTGTTTCATATTGTCTTATGACATCTGTATAATATTGAATTCCATAAGGTGTAATATTGTGTTTACTTATTCTCTCCTGCATTCTTTTTCCTAATTCTACTCTAGAAAGACCTCTTCTTTCTCTCATCTCATGAAGTAGGCTTGTCAAATCAGATTCTAGTCCCATATAAAAATAAAAAATAAGAAGTTATATATAAAAATAAATAATAAAATAAGAAATTACTCCTTCAGCTTCTTCTTTATTTTCTTGATATCTTTTTCAAGCTCAAGTTTGTCCAAAAGTTCTTTATACCTGTTTCTGATGGTAACTTCTGTAACACCAGCGACATCAGCCACTTCTCTTTGTGTCCTTTTTTCTCCATTAATTAGAGCAGCAACATATAATCCTGCTGCAGCAATTCCAGTTGGTCCTCTTCCTGATGTCAATTCTGCTCCTTGAGCTTGTTCAATAATTTCAACTGCTTTTGACTGTGTCTTAGGACTCAATTTCAATGAGCTTGAGAATCTTGGAATGTAATCAATTGGATTGCTGGGCAATGTTGTTATTGCAAGTTCTCTTGTTATGAATCTGTATGTTCTTCCGACTTCTTTTTTCTCAATTCCTGAGGCCTCTGATAATTCATCTAGTGTTCTTGGGACTTCATGACGTCTGCATGCAGCATATAATGCTCCTGCAACAACAGATTCCATGCTTCTTCCTCTTACTAAACCTCTCTGAACAGCTAAGGTGTATATCCTTGCTGCTTCTTCCTCAACAGATTTTGGCAATTTTAAGTAAGAAGATACTCTTTTTAATTCTGCTAAAGCTAACTTCAAATTTCTTTCGATTGCAGTTGAAATCCTATACTGCCATTTCCTTAATCTGAAAAATTTATTTTTTGTTTTCTTTTCTAGATTATATAGGTCTGCCTTTCTGCCTACTTCAGTTCCCAATCCCTGATCGTATTGTGTATATGTTATCGGAGCTCCAGTTCTTCTCCTTAATTCTGCACCGTCTGAGTCAAATTCTCTCCAGTCCTGTCCGAAGTCAACCATTTTTTCTTCAACAACAAGGCCGCATTCCTTACAGACGACTTCGCCTTTTTCCTTATTATAGAACAAGTTAGTGCCGCCACATTCCGGACACTTTTTAACATAATCTCTGTCCATTGTTTCAACCCCCGCTTTTATTAACCCACAATAAAGACATTAGTTTTATAAATGGACAAGGAATTCGTTTATAAAGCTTTTGGTTTTTTCAGACGATTTTTTTAAAAAAAGAAGTGAAAAAATTTATAAATCTTTATATTAAATTAAACTAGAAACCTTTAAATACCATAAAATAAATAAAATTGAATATGAAAAAACAATTTATATTTCTTGTTTTGGCTATGATAACAATATCAAGCTGTTCTCTTTTAAATCCTGAAGAGAAAGAAGATTTAACACCAAAAGAAGTAAGGCAATGGGCTCTTTCTGCAAGTGCAAGTGATGCTTATGGGGGAGCGTTAGGTGAGAATAGAGATGATCAAAGTCCTTATGCAGCAACAGGAGAACCAGATTCTTTAAACTGCGAAGACAGCAATAAGGCATGGACAATTTCTAAGGAGGATGATGGTTTTCATTGGATTGAACTTACTTATTATAATCCTGTTTATGTTTCAAGAGTTAGAGTTCTAGAGTCTTTTAACCCAGGAAGTATTATTAAAATAGAGTTGAAAAACGAAAGTGAATATGTTACTTTATGGGAAGGCAGCTATAAGACAAGAGACTGTCCTTATATACTTGAGAAAAGCTATAGTTTTTTTGAAAATAATATTTCTATGGAAATGACTTCATTTATGACAGACACACTAAAAATAACATTGAATACAGATGTAGAAGGATGGAATGAAATAGATGCAGTTGAATTAATAGGGTATACAAATAGATGGTATTTTTTTAATAATACACTTACAATTGAAGAATAACTATCTATTCACAAATAAATTATATTTTTCATTACCCAATATTTCAGATATTATTCTTTTTACAAATATCTTTTGAGGATCTGGCATTAGTTTAATCCTATTTTTTAAATCTTCAAATGATTTAAATGGTTCAACTCGTCTTTCCTCAACTATTTCCCACATATGCTTTTTTCCTAATCCAGGCAGTAGCTCAAGCACATGCATTCTTGTAGTTAATGGCTGGGCTTTGTTTATGAACTCAACAAATCTTGCTTCATTTTTTATTACAAGTTCCTTAACTACAAATTCCAATTCTGCTCTGGCTGTAGCTGTTAGTTTATTCGGATCAAGTTTTCCATTTACATGATGAATCTGATCTCTTTTTCCTTCTCCTAGGTAAATTTCCTGATGAATTTGGAGGTTAATATCTTTTTTTGGAACAGCCTCTAGTAAAGTGAAATGATTTTTGCCTAGAGCCTGGACTATTGAAGTCTTCTTAAAGCCAGGGGTATTGTCAAAAGGATACCCGTGAGGCAAATAATCCAGTACTATTGCTTGTTCTTCTTTTTGCATTTTCTTTTGATAAGGAATTTTTGTATTTAAACTTTATGCTATTTTGTTGAAATTTCCCTTTTTTTTATGGGAAAAAGAAAATTATGATTTAATGGAATTGTATTTTTCAATTGCAGAAATTATTTTCTGCATGTTTTCTTTAGTAATTGTCAGGGCATATCCCTGTAGAATGACTTTTAACTCTTCGACACTTGCAGGAAGCAAGTCCAAAATTTTTTTAATATGAAGATCTCTCAATCTTGGAATCTCCATCTTTTCAATCTCTTTTTCTAGATCTTCAGCATCTTTTTCTTTGAGAGTAGCAAACTGATTAACATATTCTTCTGTTTTACCTGTTCTTAAAGATAATTCAGTATCTCTCTTTTTTATTTTTTTCATCTCTTTTCTCAAATCATATACGCTGATTGGAGTTTCTTCCAAAATCTTAGGGTTCATCTTATTCAGACCTCTTGAGATGTACAGGATGGACAATAACCATCTTGTCTTTATTGCCGTCCTTAATAAGAACATTAAAGCAATTTCCTTTTTTGTCCATAACCATTCCTATCTTGCCATGAAACCTTGGATAATATCTTCCTTTATGATAGGCTGGTTCAATCTTCAATATTACTTTGTCTCCTGGCTTGAAATCCTGGAAGAAATTTCTAATAGAAATTTTTCCTTTATCTTTGAAATTCTTCTTGAACTTCTGCCTTGTTCCTCTTCCGAAACTGTGATGATGCTGCATTTTATATCAAGAGAATGGAAAAAAGGAGTGTTTATAAAGATTACTCTTATTAAATTCTATCTCACATGCAATTCAACAATATCTTCATCTGCTAAATGATGATCTAATTTAGTTAATTTTTGACCGGCATATTTCACTGATTTGCCCCATACTCTAGCAAATTTAAATTTGTTAACAAACTCTTTATGCAATTTTAAGCAGACATGCCTTAAAGTATGTGGTTTTTTTAAAATCAATGGTTCTTCCATGTCCGCTTCTTTTTTTGGTTGTTTTAAATATATCCTAAAGAAGTCCAATTTTTCAAATATTTTCTTTTTTACTTCCTCAAGATTTTCTCCTCTGTCAGCAGAAATAAAAACAACATTAGGATGATTTTTCTTTATTTTCTCAAGTTTTTCCTCTTCTATCATATCAATTTTATTTACAACAATTAATCCAGGCAGATACTTTTTATTACCTTCAATAACATCAATCAATTGATCTTCGTTCAAAGGGCTTCTAATTAGAACATCTGCATTTATTATCTTGAATTCATTTAATATTCCTTTTATTGTTTGTTTAGGAATCTTCAAAGGAACCGTTGAGCTTATGCTTATTCCCCCTTTAGCAGTTTTTCTTATCACAACATTTGGTTTCTCCTGATTTGTTCTTAATCCTGCTTTATTTAATTCTTGGATTATTATCTTATAGTGGTTCAGCTGATTTATATCTAATAAAATTATTGCCATATCAGCAGACCTTACTGCAGACAGTACTTCTTTTCCTCTTCCTGTACCATCTGCTGCTCCTTGTACAATTCCAGGAACATCCAATATTTGTATTTTCGCATGATTGTATTCAAGCAACCCAGGGATAACAGTCAAAGTTGTAAATTCATAAGCAGCAACTTTAGATTCTGCATTTGTAAGAGCATTTAATAAAGTAGATTTTCCGACAGAAGGAAATCCAACAAGAACAGCAGTTGCATCTCCTGATTTTTGTATAACATAACCTTCCTGCTTTCCTTTTCCTTTTTTAGCTGTTTCAATCTCTTCTTTTAGCTTTGCAATCCTTGCTTTTATTAAACCAATATGATGCTGAGTAGCTTTATTATATTGAGTCTTGGCTATTTCTGCCTCAAGGTCCTTTATTCTATCTTGCTTACCCATATTTTTCTATTGAATGAGAAAATGTATAAAAAGATTTTCAATTTTAGAATAATAAAAAATTAAAAAAATTTTTATAAAATAAAAAATAGAGACACTAAGACAAGTGTCAATGTTGAAAGCAGTTTAATTACAACATGTAATGAAGGTCCTGCTGTATCTTTGAAAGGATCTCCTACAGTGTCTCCTACAACAGCTGCTTTATGTGTTGGGCTGCCTTTTCCGCCATATGCGCCAGTTTCAATGAATTTTTTTGCATTGTCCCATGCGCCTCCTCCTGTGTTTAAGACAAGAGCCATTATGACACCAGCTATTGTGCCAACCATCAATAAAGCGCCTGCTGCTTCTGCTCCAAGGAAGACACCAACAACAATTGGAACTACGATGACAAGTGCTCCAGGCAATATCATTTCTTTCAATGCTCCTACAGTTGCAATATCAACACATCTTCCATAATCTGGTTTGGCTTTTCCTTTTAAGATGTTTTTATTTTCCTTGAACTGCTTTCTTACATCATTGATTATGTAATAGGCAGCTTTTCCTACTGCTCTTATTGCTAAGCTGCTAAAAAGGAAAATCAATCCTGCTCCAATGAATGCTCCTACAAAAACAGGAGGTTTGGCAAGGTCTATTCCCAAAATACCATGAGGTTTTATTTCATCGAGGTATGCACTGAACAACAAGAAGGCTGCTAATGCTGCGCTTCCAACTGCATAACCTTTTGTCAAGGCTTTTGTTGTATTCCCAACAGCATCTAATCTGTCTGTTTTTTTTCTTATTGCTTCTGGTTGGTTGCTCATCTCAATTATGCCGCCTGCATTATCTGTAATAGGACCAAAGTTGTCCATAGCTAAGATATAAGCTGCAGTTGCTAGCATTCCCATTGTTGCCATTGCTGTTCCATAAATTCCTCCATTTGGAAGTCCTGTTGTATTTCCCAGGAAATATGAGCCAAGCAATGCTGCTGAGATAACAACAATTGGCAAAGCAGTGCTTTCCAAGCCAACAGCAAAACCACTTATGATATTTGTTGCAGCGCCAGTTTGTGATGCTTCTGCAATTTCTTTGACAGGCCTATATTTATGTTCAGTATAATACTGAGTCATAAATAAGAACAAAAGACTTGTTACAATCCCTATTATTCCTGTAAGGAAAAAGGTAACCCAAAACTGTTGCAGCATTAAATATGTTGCAATTCCAAATCCTATAATTGCTAAAACAACAGTTACATAATATCCTCTATTTAAAGCCTGCATTGGATCAGCATCTTCTTTTGTTGATACAATCATTATTCCTATTATAGATGCAATGATTCCAAAACTTCTTGCAACTAAAGGGAATATAATTCCTGGCAATCCGAATATTGGAAATAAAGCAATTCCTAAAATCATAGCTCCAATGTTTTCTGCTGCAGTTGATTCAAACAAATCAGCTCCTCTTCCAGCACAATCTCCAACATTATCTCCAACTAAATCTGCAATTACAGCAGGGTTTCTTGGATCATCTTCAGGAATTCCTGATTCAACCTTACCAACTAAATCAGCTCCAACATCTGCTGCTTTAGTATAAATTCCTCCTCCTAATTGTGCAAATAAAGCTACAAAACTAGCTCCAAATCCAAAACCGACTATCAATAAAGGTGTTATTGTTGGATTCTGAGCTCCACCATATAAGTAGAATAATCCTGCAACTCCCAATAAGCTCATTGCCACTACAAATAAACCTGAAACTGCCCCTCCTCTCATGGCGATTTTCAAAGCTTTATCAAGACTTGTTCTTGCAGCACTTGCTACTCTTATGTTGGCTCTGACAGAGATGTACATGCCGACAAATCCTGCGATTGCAGAGCACAATGCTCCTAGCAAGAAAGCAACGGCTGTCTGCCATGCGTAGCCAGGATATGCTGCCACAGGCCATATAGAATAAACAATATAAATCATTAAACCAACAACCAAAGACAAAATTGCAATTGTTGAATATTGCCTTTTCATGAAGGCATTTGCGCCTTCTTTTATTGCGTCTGAGATTTCTCTCATCTTGTCAGTTCCTGTATCCTGTTTGAGGACATATCTAGCTAGAAATCCTGCAAACACCAGGGCAAAAACACTAATTCCGAATACTAACTCAATCATTTTTTAACCCCCGTTAATTTATTTTATTAATTTGTGCTCTTTAGTGTTTAAATTTACTTAATAAAGATATCGGTTTTTTGAACTAGAATTTATCTTTAAAAAAATTGTTCTTCTTCTTTTTTGAGATTATATTTACGAGTTTTTTATTTTTTTGTTATTAAAGTAACATAGTGTTTAAGTAGTTTTTTGGAATCTTTTTAATAAAAAAACAAATAAGGTGATTATGAAAATGAATTACGGAAGTACATATGTTGCAGATGCATTGTCTTTGAGATTTCCTTTAGGAGGGGGAGAAGTTATTAGAGCATTTCAATTTGATCCAAGAAAATCTTATGTTACTCCAATTCCAGATGACGGGAGAATACATATAGTTTGTCCAGCAGGACGTGTTAAAGATATTACAAATGCATTGGATAATAATCAATTATATATTGAAGGCGTAGAGGGACTGGAAATAGCAGTTCATCCAACAAATTTACTCCCGACAAATGGAAGATATCATTGTCTCAAATAATTAAATATTTTTCTTATTCAAAAAAACCTATTCTTTTTATTTCAATTTATTTTCTCTACTTAATATGGATTTTAAATGCCCTTTTTGCGGCGGCTCAAGAACAGGTTGACGACCAGGAATATCGCGCCGATGGTGATCCGTTCCACGAATGTGGACGGCTGTTTCCCCCGGAACCGGTCCGCCAGGTCCGAGAACAGGGAGACCACCAGTGCCAGGCCGCCGACCGCCAGGATCAGCAGGACCAG
>CAYMPC010000008.1:0-492 GCA_964392465.1 uncultured Methanosarcinales archaeon
TTATGGAATGCAATACTGCAATTTTTACAAGGGATATAATTCTCAAGAGTTCTTCCAATATGCGTTGCAATATCTTCAGCAAGTGTTCTTTGTGTATAGGATGAAATATCTTTTTCTGGTTTTTCAGTATCCAGCAAACAAAAATGAACAATCCCATGAGAAGATATGCGTATACCCATATGTCCTGCTCTGCATCCGTAAAGGTTTGCATTTTGATTAGGACTCTCTCCTGGAACTATATATTTAGTTAAGGAAACCTCTCTAAACTCTGGATTTTCTTCCAAAATCCTATTAATTCTATCCCAATAGGTTCTATTCCCTGAAGGGAAAAAACCTGTTAGTATTCAGGGAGGAGAATACGACGAAAAAACGAAAACACTTACAATCCCTGACTTTCAGGGGCAATCAACAGTCAGGGTACTATTTTAATCTATTTATAAATATGAAACGAGCATGATTGTAAAATCACATTAGAGTATGGTTAAAACATGT
>CAYMPC010000008.1:502-14448 GCA_964392465.1 uncultured Methanosarcinales archaeon
ATTCTATCCCAATAGGTTCTATTCCCTGAAGGAAAAAAACCTGTAGCAATTGCTGGCTTTAAAAATATAGGCAGATTATATTCTAACCCCAGATTCAAAACCTCTTCAACATAGTCTATATTTCTGGGCCTAAGTGTATCTATAGCCATTCTTGGAACCTCGTTTTCCTTTAAATAGGATAAAAGTATTTTAATATTTTCAAATAATCCTTCTCTTCCTCTTAATTCATCATGTTTTTTTCCTACTGCATCTATGCTTACTACAACGCCTCCTTTTTTTAAGTAAGGGAGAACCTCTTTAAAAAATATAGAATCTGAAAGAAATTCTCCATTAGTGACTAAATAAGTTATTACATCTTTTTGAGATAAATAATCTAATATTTTTGGAAGATCTTTCCTTAAGGTTGCTTCCCCTCCTGAAATTTCTATAAAAGTAATACCTAATTCAACAAGACTATTTCCTCTTTCAAGTATAGAAGACAAAGGAGGAGTATAATTTAGTTTTGAGCCTAAATAACAAAGATCTTCACATTTACATTGACATGCTTCTGTAACTTCTAGTAGTGCTTTAACAGGAAGGATTGCATAATCTACCTCTTTGATTATAGGAACTCTTATTCCTTCAATTGAAGCAGGTTCCAGTATACCTTGATTTAGCATTACAGAAAGTGTCTCTAAATCTATATCTCCTTTTTTTATATCTCCTCTTTGTATTTTATCAAATGTAATTGTATCTCCCCTAAGAAGGTTTGGGATAGGAAGAGGAACTCTACTTGTATAATGAATTCCTGGACTTGTATAAGTCACTCCCAATGGATCTTTTCTTGCAATAACTCCTTTTCTAAAAGTAAAAGGTATATTAGGTATTGTTTCTTCAAGAGAATTTAGTTTAAGTTCCTTTTCATTAGGTTCTTCTTTTTTTATAGGGCTTAGACAAGGAACAGCTAGATTTGAAAAAGAGATATGACTACTCATTAAAACTAGTTTAACAAGGCTATATAAATAATTAACCAATTATACTACTATAAAATAATAAATTTAAATATAAGCAGCTTATTCCTGAAAATATGACAGAACCTAAAGAAAGATTTGCTTCTTATGTTTGGACAGCACCAGGCGAAGGAATAGAAGAAATTATTTTGCCTTCTAAAAGAGACGGAAGACCCACTGATATCTCTTCTTTATATGATCATCCTTATTTTTCCAGTGTTGGTAGCATGATAGAGGATGGAAAAGTGAATATGACACAGCCAGCTATGTTGATTCAGATGATGTGTAATGCATGGGGTCTTGAAGGACCATTGACTACACATGAAGCCCCTCCTCATTTAAAATTAATGAGAGATCAACAGCTTGTTGCTCCTGCAGAAATTGCAGAAGGAGGACACTTTAAATGGTTTCCAAGAGGTATGATTGTAAGAGAGGCTATGCTCGCCTATGCTGCAAGATTAGCAGATGAATGGGGAGCAGTTCCAATGGCAAACCCATCAATAGTAAGACTTGACAACCCAACTATAAGAGAACTTTTGGGAGGATTTGGAGAGAGAGTATATTTAGTAGATGGACAAGAACAAGGAAGAAATAATTTTGCATTAAGATGGGCATCTGATCCTGCTGGATTCCCTTTTTCACAAAGTGTAACGTATTCTCTTAATCAAACACCCTTCAAAATTTATGAAGAAGCAAATTGCTGGAGAAATGAACAAAGCGGAGAAGTGGGTAGAACTCTTGAAAGAGTAAGGCATTTTTTAATGACAGATATGCATGCTTTTTGTGCAGATTCAAACCAAGCCGCTGCAGAATTTGAGCAGTTATCCTATCTTTTTGCAGGCCTGATGGATAATATTATTGCAAAGGGCAAATGGATACTTGCCTGGGAAGGAACAGAAGACTTTTTTATGAATAATCATGAATGGCTAAAATCAATTTCTGATCGAATGGGTGTTCCTGCTTTTTTTAAATTAACAAAAGAAATGACTCATTATTTTATAATGAAAAGCGAATATCAGGGAATTTTAGCAAATGGAAGCAATCTTCAGGTATCAACAGTGCAATGGGATATTAAAAACGGAAAAAGATTCAATATAGGTTATACTGATGAATATGGAGAAAAGCACCCTGCAGAAGTAATTCTTCATGCCTCAAGTTTTGGAAGTATTGAAAGAGCCTTATGCAATATGCTTGAAGCATATGCCATTGAAATGAGAGAAGGAGGTATTCCTCAATTTCCTTTATGGCTATCACCTTCACAAGCAAGGATTATACCTGTTGCTGAAAGACATCTTGAATATAGTCTTGATATAATAAGAGAAATGAATAGAAGACAAATCAGAACTGATATAGATGACAGCACAAAAACAGATGGCAATACTTTAAGAGGCCTTGGTCAAAGGATTGCTAATGCAGGAAGAGACTGGGTACCTTATATTATTGTAGTAGGAGATAAAGAAGTAAATGGAGAAGGAATTAATTTAAGCAGAAGAGAAACACCGCAAAACTATAAAGTAATTCAACAGTATGGTGATTTATCTCAACTTATAAAAGAAATAAGATTCGATATAAAAGATCTTCCTTATGTACCTCTTCCAAAAGCATTGCAGAGAATAAGCACAACGCCTTATTTCTCTTAATTTTTTTTATGTTAAAATGAATGCTAACTTATTGTATGAAAGATTAGAAAAAGATTTCAAGGTTAGCTCATTTATAGAATCGTGGCCAGAGTTTATATCTAGTAGGTATGTTTTTCCTGGTTTTTTAAATATAGGAAATGGTATTATGTTCTCAAATTCTTTAGAGATAACAAAAGTTTATACTGCTGTATTTCCGAGTAGAGAAGTAATTAATGCAATTATAGGACAAAAGGAAAGAGATCTCCTTATAGTAACGCATCACCCTATGGAATGGGATGTAAGAAACAATCCACCATGGATTAATCTTGAAGAAAACATATTATTCCAACTAAAAGAAAGAAGAATTTCAATCTATAGTATGCATCTGCCTATTGATGTTTGGGGTAGTTATTCAACCGCTATTACCTTTGCAAAAAAACTAGGAGTTAACATAGAAGGAGAATTTTTTACACATGAAGGTGTTAAAGTTGCAGTTTATGGAAAGTGTCCTTATGCTACAGTTGAAGAACTTGGTTTTAGAGTTTCTGAAGTAGTGGGCCATAAAATAAGACTATTCCCCTATGGAGAAAAGAATATAGCAAATAATAAAATAGGTGTTATTCCAGGAGGAAGACCAAAAGACCATAATATGCAAGAACTTGTTGATCTTAATATAAATACACTTGTTACTGGAATTGGAGGAAAAGCACCTCACACTGAGAAAGATCATCTTTTTGCTGAGGAAAAAAAAATAAATATTCTTGGTGCGACACATTATTCAACTGAAATGTTTGCATGCATAGAATTACTAAGGTATTTTAAGGGATTAGGGATTCCTGCTGATTTTGTTAAAGATAGTCCTGTTCTTGAAGATAGCAATATTAAATAAATAGAAATTAAATAGAAATAAAAAAAGCAGTAATATTTAAATATAGTCGCTCGTTATTCAAGTTAAAATGAAACAAAAAAACTATTTTAACAATTTTATTTTGATTGGTGTTTTGGCCGGAATTGTTGCCTTGCTTGACTACATTGGTGTAATTGGATTTCCTATTGGAATCTTTGGTGTTTCTGCTTTCTATATAGGAGCAGCTTTTTACACTGCCTTTGCAATATGGTTTGGGGTTAGAGGACTGATTGCAATGTACTTAGGATTATTAATTGGCGCATTGATATCTGGAACCTTTACAATCTTTGCCTTTGTTCTTGCATTAGGAAATGTTGTTGGTGCAGCAATTCCAATGATAGTGTTCAGAACAGGAAAGTTTGATTTTGAACTAAAAAAGATAAAGGATTACTTTGCTTTTTTAATATCTGCCACAATTGGCCAAAATTTCATCTCTGCTGCCTGGGTATTAACTGGGTTTTATTTTTTTGGGATTATGCCTGCTGAAGCAGCAAAAGCAGCTGCCTTTGGATGGATTTTTGGAGGAGTTGTTGTTTCAATAGTAATTGGCATTCCCATATTGAAGTTCATTAGCCCTGTAGTAAAAAAAACTTCCCTATTCCAAAAAAAGATTTTTTAATTAAAAGGGTATATTATGAAGATACCTACTTTTATTTATTTTTTAAATGAGAGGTCTGTTTACTTTCGAATAAGTTTCATAATTAAATTTCTTTTTTTTATTTTAATAAGCATATTTGCAATTGCAAATAAGGATTTAAGAGTAAATTTTGTTTTATCTTTCTTAATATTTATACTTATAACAAACACAGGTTTTACAAAAGATAATCCAAAGCCATTTAAAATGCTTTTTTTTACATTAATCATATTTAGCTTATTCTGGCTATTTTTCAGCAGAATAGAAGGACAGATAGTTTATTTCACAACCCCCTGGAATACCTTTTTCTCTGATAAAACATTAAATCTTATGCTTATCGCAATAAGCAAATGGTTACTAATTGTTCAATCTGGCCTTTTTTTCATGGTTATTTCTTCCGAAGAGCAACTTACTCAGTCTCTTATTGATTTACATTTTCCAAAAAGTCTTATCTTTTCAATTACCATTGCTTTTAACACTGTTGGTTTTACATTGAATGACTTGGACATGATAACTTATGCACTCATATCAAGAGAATATAACGATAAAGGGATACTTAACAAGATGAAAAAAATTTATTATATAGGTGGAAGTATCCTCCTTTCAAATATAAAAAAAATTGATACTTTAAACCAGGCATATCTTTTCAGGCACTATGAAAACATGTACAAAAAAAATGAAAAATAACTTATTAGATGTCAAAATAAAAAAAGTAAATTATGAAAAAGATTCAACTAATATCTTAAGTAATATAAAGCTCTCATTAAACAAAGGCGATGTCTTGAATGTAATTGGAAACACAGGCATTGGCAAATCAACTTTTCTTAAATGCGTCTCAGGCATAATCCCAAATGTACAACCCTCTTTTTTTGAAGGAGAAATTCATCATAAAGGTAAATTAATTGAGTTTGAAGAATACAGAACCTTTGTTTCTATTTCTTTCCAAGAAACAGAGAGCCAGTTTATATTTGACACAGCAAAAAACGAAATATTGATGGGTCTTAATGAAAAAGAGAGAAAAAAAGCAAAAAAGTTAATTTCTCTCTTTAAGATTGAAAATATTCTTTCTAAATCACTCAGAAGTCTATCATGTGGCCAAAAGAAAGTAATATCTCTTATATCTGTTCTTTCAACAGAGAGAGACATAATTATCTTAGACGAACCTACTGCAAACCTAGATCTTCTGAAGAAAAAGATACTACTAAAAATAATATCTAAACTAAAGAAGGAAAAAGTAATAATAATTGCTAGCCATGATTCTGATGTTCAAAAAATAAGCAATATGTTTCTTATATATAACGAAAGAAAAAAAAGCTGGGAGTATTTTGAAAATAAACAAAAATATTCAGAAAGAAAAGAAGACAAACTCAATCTTAAATTGAAAAGAATACCTTTTAAGATAGATTATAAAAATGAACTTTTAAGATTTCACAATGTTTCTTATACTTATCCTGATCATTCATATAATTTAGATCAAATTAATATTTCAATTTATAAAGGTGAGATAGTTGGGATAATAGGAGAAAATGGCTCAGGGAAAACAACCCTTATTAATTTGATTACCGGAAAAATAAATCCAAAGAAAGGCCATATCTCAAAAAACTATAAAAGATATTCATTAATTCTACAAGAACCTGAAAAGCAATTATTTTCTCATTCTATCCTAGAAGAATTAAAATTCGGATTAAAAAAACCTGAGGAATATAATAAAGAGATAAAGGAAATACTAAATATAATTGGCCTAGATAAACTTAAAGATGCGCATCCTTTTTTTATAAGCAGGGGCCAAAAACAACTTCTCCTTATAAGCGCAATTCTTATTAGAAAACCAGAATTGATTATGATAGATGAACCATTTACTGGAATTGACAACAAGATGGTTAAAAAAATAATAAATTTAATTTTATATTATTATAAACTTTATCAACCAACTATAATCTTACTTGACCAAGAAGAAAGCTCTTTAAGAAAGATTATATCAAAAAAACTTGTTTTTCTTGGAGGAAAACTAGTTGAACATCAATTAAATTTAAATAAAGACAATATAAACTTAGACCCAAAATAAAACAAGATCGAGTAATAAAAATGCAAGATAAAAAAGATAATGATTATGCAACTCTAATTAGAGATTCAAAAAAAATATTTGATGGGCTTGTTCATGACATTTATCGGTTTGAAAACAGGATATATAAAATACCAAAAGACATTTTTACAGAATTCCATGATGAAAGACATTTTCTTGTGGAGCAAGCTTCACTTAGACTTTTAAAAGAAAACGGAATTCCCACTCCTGAAGTATATGAAGTCATACCAAAAGCTTCAACTTCCATAGGCAAAGCGATATTTATTGAAGAATATGTTGAAGGAATTCAAAAAGCAAAAGTAGAACTAACTTATGAAGAACAGGCAAGTATAATCAGTTTATTTCATAAAGCACATAAAATAAGGCTTCGTGGATATGGAACATTAACACCTAATTTAGTTGGACAGTTTTTATCATGGGAAGAATATTTGATCAGTTTAACAAGAAATGCTTGTGAGTATATAGAGGGAAAAAATATATTTAAAAAAGGGTTCATTACTGATTTAGAGAGGACTATTCTTGAAAGAATAAAGGATATTAAATATAAAACACCTGGAAGATTTATCTTTTTAGATGTTAATCCTGGAAATATTTTTTTTAACACAGAAAGCAAGATAATTAATGTTATTGACATAGACCATCCTATCTCTGGAGATCCTGTTTGGTATAACCCTGCTCTTTTTGAGGCGCAAAAAAAAAACATAGGAGCTATTAAACCTGAAAAACTAGACTTATATGAGATTATTCATGGTCTTGAAGTAACAAGATGGATGCATTCTCATAAACTTGACATAACAGAAGAGATAAAAAGAATAGAAGTTCTATTTAAATAAGACTCTTTAATTTTTCTCAAATTTTTTTAAATCAAAAGAGAAAATAAAAATTGCCCTAGAAATGTAAAAAGAAATATATTAAGAAAGACATTTGTGCTTGTATAAACTATTGCCCTTATTATATCTGAACCAAAATAAAACATAAAAAAAGAAGTTATCATAATACTTGAAATTATTGAAAGAATTATACCTCCATAAGTTATTCCTATAACTCCTGTTACTAACGGAGATATCAATCCCATTAAACCTATTGTAGTATAGACTGCTATTGAGGATGCGCTCATTCTTCCACTAATTGCAGAAGCTGCTATTGTAACTAAAACACCAAATATTAAACCTGTTGTTGAACCAAATGCTGCTCCTGTAATTACTGTTCCAAAAAGATAACATTCAAATCCAAGAGAGGGCTGTATAAATCGCTGATGAATTTGAGAAAAAGCGCCGATAATAAAAAGGACAAACAATATAATCATATTTTTGACTCCAGGATTAAGTAGTCCTATTAAAAAAAATATAATAAAAATTAGAAATATTTTTTTGTACTTATTAAAAAAGATTAGATATTTTGATTCTGTATGTTTTAAGATTTGTTTTGAGACGTCTTTTGTTTTCATTTTTTATTAGGATAACTATAATTTAAAAAAGAGATACAAAAGTATTAATATCTTTCCCTAACAAATACCTTGTGTGTTCCTTCTCTGTTATAACCAATACTTTTTAATCTTTGATTAATAAAATCAGCAGAACAATCATCTGGAACAAAATATAAAATATCTGGTTCATATTCACTTAAAGGGGAAGTAAGTTCAACCATGATTAAATCTAACATGGTTTTTTCAGACATATTATCTTCTCCTAATCCTGTTTGTCTCATTAATCTATCTCTTACCAATAATGTTCTTTTCAAATCTGGTTTATAAGAACCTAACTCCTTTTTTAAAAGAGCAAGTGTTCCTTCCGTTGCCTCACTAATTGGCTTATTTTGTTCTCCTATCCATTCCTCAGTGCCATTTCTTGTTCTCAGTCTTAACTGTGAACGACCAGCATCTATCATAATTGGTATTCCTGATTTTTTATAAGTAAAGTAAGCTGTTTTTGGGTTTACTCTATGATCTTCTTCAAAAGGTATTCCCTCTTCATTTAAAAAGGCTTTAATCTGAAAAAGGGAGTGTGAAGGAATATTTGTACTATAGATATACACTTGTTTTGGAGATATCTCTTTTTCTAATAAAAATCCATCTGGATCTTGATGAATAGCTAGATATGCTCCTAAAATTCGTTGGGTAAATCCGGCATTTAATTGAATTGGAATTCTATTTTCTTCAAGAGGTTTTCTACTTTGAAGATCATTTATAACTGAAGTATATTTTATTCCCGGAACAGAAACACAGAAAAGACTGCCCCATCTTCCTGAAAAGGGAAAATAAGAATACAGCTTTTTTTGTCCTTCTGGTTTAAAATCTTCAACAACCTCTATAACAGGAACGCTAAGACTATAGAAACCCTCTCTAAACAAAGCAAATAGAATATTTGCTTCTTCTACTGCTGCTTCTTTTTCTGAAAAAAAACCATTAATCCCTACTCCTTTATATCCTAACTCCTTAACGAGAGGATGCCTACTTTCATCTCTTACTAAATCATTAATAGTAACTATTTTTGGAAGGTTCCTTCCACTTGTTAACTCATTCATGGCAAGATAAGCAGCCAAGGGTTCTGTATCTGGAGCACAATAAAAATTGACATTACCTAAAAGGCCCCCTTTCTCAACGTGACATAAGCCTTTTGGATTCAAATGTTGAATCATTGCTTCAGGTAATATTGGAGGAAGATTTGATACTGTGTATCCTATTTTATATAAACCTTCAAAAAAAACAGATTCCAATCCATTTAGAATTCCAGCTCCATAAGGTGGAATAAAGTGTGCCCCATTCATCTCAGGAAAATCTGAAAATATACCTACTTCTCTACAAAGTTTGTAAAATTGAGTTTCTCTTAAACCAAAATCTATTTTTTCTTGTTGAGCGGACATTTTACTCCTCTTTAAGGACTAAGGTAATCAAGTTATATTTAAGGTTAATTAAAAAAACAAAAAACTAGGTAGAACTCAGCTCTTCAAGAGAGATAGATTTAATCCTAGGCTTAGGTGATATCTCCCCATTAAAGGTAATATGTGCTGTCATTGGCCAAACACATTCTTTTAAAATGAATATATTCCCCAGAGGTATTTTTTTTCCAGAGTAGAAAATGGTTATATATCCATCTAAATTTCTTGCACTAATTCCTTTCCCTGAAGAAAGCGCTTGTATAACACTAGGAACACAATCATTACTAGTATAACCTGCAAAGTAATGTGTTGCATCTGATAAATCAAATCCTGTATTTTCCTCATATTCTTTTCTAAAATTAAGAATTCCTTCTTCTAGAGGATTATTTAAAATTGAACTATCTCTATAAAGATCATCATAGATAGTAAATATCTCTTTTTCAGGAGAAAATAAATAATCTTCTCCAATCCCAAGTATGTTTATAGGGTTTTTTTTTTCTTCTCCTCTAAGATTAACAAGAAACCCCCTCTCTAAACCATATTCCTGAAACAACCTAATGTTTTTTATGAATTGGATTTCTCCTGTTCTTTCAATATTTTCCATTTTATTAGCTTGAAAAAAATAAGTATGTGAGATAAGAAATTCATCAAAATGTATTATATAAAAAACAGGCGGAGCTTTAATCATTTTTTTAGTAACTTATAAACTTATATTTAAAGGTTAATGCTAAAAGAGAGAAGATAAAAAAACAAAATAAGTTTAGAATGTTTTATAACTTAATTTTGCTTAAAGGCTTAAAGCTCTCTCTTTTAAATCGTCAAAATAAAAGAATTCTTCTCTGGTTGAGCAAAGTTGCAGGCATGGTGTTTTGCAGCTTTTTATTATTTTTCTATATTCTTTTGCTTTTTTTGAAAACCAAAGTTCTTTTAATGACTGTTTTTTAATATCTCCAAAAGTAGCTTCATATTTATTTTGATTTACACAGAAATAGATCTTCCCATCCTGTACAACCTGTATTCTATTATACCCTGCATAGCAATTAGCTTTGTTTAGTTCTCCTTTAAAATATTTTTTAATATCTCTTAAATTTTTTATGCTGTTGCCAATAAATCCTTCATTTTTTTTATAATTTATAAGATTTTCAATCTGCTTTTCAAGAATTTTCTGCTTTTCTTTATTAAAACTAATAGATTTATCTTTTGCCTGATCTGTATTGTCAAAAATAACTGGCTGAAAAAGAATTTTTGAAAATCCCTTTTTTTTACATAATCTTACAATATCAATGAGCTCTTCAACATTTTGATTCATTATAGTACAAACAGCTATGAGGATAGGGCTATTTTTCTTTTTTATTTTATCAATATTCTTCATAATCTTTGAAAAAACCTTATTACCCCTTATCTTACTAAATGTCTCTTCTCTTGCTGCATCAACAGAAATACTCAAACAATCAACTTTTGAAGAGATTATTTTTTTCATATATCTATCTAAAAGAGTGCCATTAGTTACAATTACAGTATTTAAATCAAGACTTTTTGCATATTCCACAAAATCAAATAACTCTTTTCTCAGTAAAGGCTCTCCTCCAATAAATAAGATATTTTTAACTCCCATTTCTTTTGAATCTTTTATAACTTTTCTTATTGCTTCATTATCAAGTTCTATCTGCTTTCCTTCTCTCTTTTGCTTAAGCATTGTCTCATTCATACTACACATACTGCATCTGAGATTACATCTATAAGTAAAATTAATTTGAGTCATATCTGGATTTACAAGAGGATAATTAATCTGCCTAGAAAGGAAAAACAAAATATTCTTATTTAAATAAGAAACAGCATTAGTCAAGCTCATTTAAGAATATAAATGCAATATATTTAAATTGTTTATTAAAAAATTCAGGATAAATCAAAGATAGTAACCTTTATATTCCACATCAAATTATATCTTTAAAAAAAGGGGTAAAAAATGTTTTTGGAATTGTTTTGGGAAGATCTTTTTCACACATTTATAGAATTTCTGTATGCTCCTTTGATTTTTAAAGATATGCTATGGATTCTTATTCCTGTGCTCCTAGCTATTTTGCTTATGGAAATTTATTTTTACAGATATCCAAGAGAAGGCATTGGTCATCATAAGTCATTAGAAAACACTATTTTCCTGCTTTTTATTTCCATTGATTTAATAAGATATGTTGTTACACAACAAAATGTTCCTGCTTTGAAAAGCATATTGGTTTTGTCTTATCTGTTTGGAGTTATTGTGATTTCCTTGATGGATTTTTTCCACAAATTATCCACTTCTCTTATCTTTAAGATGTCCTCTAAGTCAATAGTAACTTTTATTTCATACGTCTTAATTATTCTAGTATATTCTGATATGCTCGACTCAACAAAACCTATGCATCTTTTTTCAGTTGTCTTGTCTATTATCCTCTTGTTTTTTGTTTTAGTTTTAATAAGGAAAGGTTTCTCTTTCTTAGAACCAAAATCATACGAGGAGTTAGAACATTTTTTACAAAATATTGAAGAGGATATTAAAAGAACAACAGAAGAGATTAAAAAGGGAGATAAAGAGTCAGATAATGAAGCTAAAGCTAATAAAGATAAATTAAAAAGAAGTAAAAAAACAGAAGAAAAAGAAGAATAAATTAAGTTAATTATCCAAAATAACTCATCTGTTTTCTGTCTCTTTCTTTTGATGTTACTGAACTTTGTTTCAATATGTTCTTAAATTTCTGCTCAAATTCCTCTGCCTGTTTTAACAAGGGCTGATAATCAACTTTCAACCCTAAATAATCATCAAGCGCTTTTATGATATTAGAAGCTGCCTTGCTATCAGGCATCTCGCTTTTGGTTTCTGCAAATAAACATGTCAAAGGTATTTTTGATCTTAACATCAAAGCTCCTGAGACACCTACAATAATAGACTCTTTTAAAGGAGAAAGACCTTGCTTTTGCAGCTTCCCTTTTGTCTTTTCATCTGGAGTAAAGAAAAATACTTTTTCTGATTCTGAAACCTGAGGAGATGATACCCCTTCCAAGCTTATAATTTCTGTTGCATTTACCTCATCTGCCATTTTTAAGATAGTCTCAGATAATTTCCATTCTAGACCAACTGAATTTAGTATTGTATGTAAAATAATTAGGTTGTATTCCTTATCATAAAAAATACCCATTGGATCAACTAATTTTTCTTTATGGATAGCAACAGTAGCTGGCAATTCATCATAAACAAAATTTCCTATCTTCTCTGCCTTTAAGTGCTCAATTAAGAACTCTGTTGTTATTGTGCCTATTAATCCAAATCCTGGAAAGCCCTGGATTATCTTGGGCTTGACTAACTTTTTATTAGAAAGCTTGATTTCCATATAGATACCTCTTTTATATAAAATTTAATGAGATGCTGATATAAAAAGGTTTTGAATCCTTATTAATTCTTTTTTAGCAATTTAAGAATTAATGATTTAAATGTAAAAAAGGGATTATAAGATAAATAAACTTCATTCATTTTTTTGATATAAGGGCAAAAATTATATTTATTACACTTATTGCATCCTTCTATAATAGCATAGGATACATTTTTTCCATGATTTCTTCTTTTGTAAAGAACTTTATTTACATGATAAGTCTTATATTTTGAAGCTAAAGATATAGCTAAATAACCATCTTCACAAGTATGAAAAAAATCATTGAATCCTCCAACAGAGATGGCTGCCTTTTTTTCATACATCCCAAAATGCAACCACCCTGGAATATGGTCTTTAGAAAATTTATCTGGGCCAATAAATGTCCTTAATATTTTTGTGTTTTTTATATCAACATCCTCAAAATTAGAATATATATATTTTATTTTGGGCTTTGATATAATTATTTCAACTAAATCATCTATTGCAGTAGGATAAAGCAAATCATCGCTGTCTAAGTGACCTATAAACTTTCCTTTTGAATTATCTAATCCCTTTTGCCTTGACTTTGCGACACCTATATTTTTTTCATTTTTATAATATCTTATTCTTTTATCCTTTTTTAGATATTTTTTGACTATTTTCTCAGTATCATCTGTTGAACCATCATTCACAATTATAAGCTCCCAATTTGAATATGTCTGCTTCAATACAGAATCAATAGCCTCTCCAATATATGAAGAATAATTAAAGGTCGGCATTATTATTGATATTAAAGGATTGTCTTGTGACACTTTTCTCACTTATATTATTAAAAAACAGATTAAATAAAAGAATTTTTTTAATTTAAATGCGACAATAAGGGATGTATGTATTCTTTCATTTTTCTTATTTTTTCTAAAACAGCCCTTCCTGTAGAATCCGCATTTTGGATATGTTTAAACATATTTTCCAAAAGGCTAATTAGTGTATTATTTTCTACTATAATTGATTGTCCCTCTCTAATATTGTTTTTTAACCTAGATATGCTAGATTTTAACTTGTTAAGATCTTTATGTTCTTCTGTTAGATCTAGTTCTACTTGCTTTACCCAACCAATCCAATCATTAAATGCTGTAATAATTATTTGCTCTTCTTGTATAAAACCAGATATTAGTCCTTGTTCTTCAAAAGGTTTAATTTGATCAATAAGCTTCTGTATTTCAGAAAGATCTCTTGAAACCCAATTAGTTCTTGATCTTAGATACCTTATCCCTCTATATGTAACATTATAATCTTTTGCCAAATGCTCCTCTAACTTTTTAGTTGCTTTACTCATCTCTTCTGGGTTTGTCCCTTTTCTTATTGTAGCAACGTGATTGCTAATACTTTCAAGAATAGTAATTTCTTCATCAGTAAAGCTCTCGTCATTTCTTAAAATATTTTCAAACTGA
>CAYMPC010000008.1:14548-29422 GCA_964392465.1 uncultured Methanosarcinales archaeon
ACAGGTATTATTCTTATCCTGCGAGCAGAAGAACTTGCAACAATACTTGGAGGAATAGCAGAGAGTGTAGGAGGAGCTGCTACAGCACCACTTCCAGGAATTTGAGCAAATAGATAGATAAAATAATCTCCAATAGGAATCTGTCCTGTGCCTCCTGAAACTAGAGGAGCAGCTGTGCAATTAAGTGGTCCGCTAACTGTATTTCCTGCTGGAGAATTTGGAGCACTACCAAGGCGCACAAACAGATTACCACTTGCATTATATATTCCAAAAATATAATCGTAGCGAGGCGCAGGACCATTAACAACACCACCTATTATAATAGGAGATGTGTCGCCAATTTGACGAACTGCGCTTGGATCTGGCGCATCTGAAGCAGGAGAATTAATAATACATGAAACTACTGAAGGAGGTGGTGTAGGGCTAGGTGTTGGTGTCGGTGGAGGAGTAGGCGTAGGGCTTGGTGTTGGTGTAGGAGTAGGTGTGGTTGTTCCACCTCCTGAAATCATCATAATAAGACCTATTATCATCATGATAACTCCAGCCAACAATAACCAGTCTATCATCTGTTGTATATTCCACCATCCTGCTCTTGATGCAACTGAACAGAATATTGTTAATATCAATCCTCCAAAAAAGAAAGCAGCTCCTCTAAGCCTTCTGCCTGCTTTTTCTGTCGCAACAAATAAAAGAGCTGGTACAACACCTATTAAAAAAAGAGAACCAAAAAATGCATATTGGTTAAAGATAAGATCTAAAATTGAATTAGGGATAGCCAAGCTCATCATAAGCGAGAGAATCCAGGCAATTATCTTTGCGTTCTTTTTTTCTGTTGGATTATCTTTACCAACAAAGGGCATCTTTGGCATAAGTATCATTAATAATACTGCCATTATCATCCATATCAGAAACTTATAGAAAACAAACTTTGTCGCACCGCTAGGAAGTACATTTAGAATATAATCTATTAAATTCCAAAATGGTTGAAATGATTGAGAGAAATTCTGAGCACTAACAAAAGCAATAGAACTAAACAAAAAAGCAAAAAAACTACCTATTACTGCAATCTTTTTTCTTAATTCCATAAAAATATATTATTAAGTTAAAATTAAGTATTTAAACATTTCCTTATTTAATTGAAAACATTAATAAGATAAATACAATAAATTAAAGCAAAGCAAAAAAAAACTACGCATTTTGATTTTGAGATAAAAGAGACGCTAATAATTTTTTCAAATTTATTATTTCCTGTATAAAAGCTCTTGCTGTAGAATCTGCATTCTGTGCATGTTTAAACATATTTTCTAAACATGATATCAATGCTTTATTCTCTTCAAGTATTTTACCAACTGTCTCTGGTTGGTTTGCGTTCTTATCAGCGTTTTTTGTGAAATTTTCAATGCTTGTTTTTAAAGCAGTTTCATCATTCCTTTCCAAATTAACATCCTGTTCTATTGCTTTAATCCAACCTATCCAATCATTAAATGCTGTTAATAATCTTTGCCCATCTATTTCAAGCTGCTTTGCAACACCTGAATTGACTAGGTGGGTTTCAACTTTAGGTATTAATTCTTCAAGTTTTGTCAATTCCCTTGAAGCCCAATTTGTCCTTGACCTCAAAAATCTTACTCCTCTATACTCGTTATTAGCATCCTCTGTCAATTTTTTTACTAGGGCACTAACTGTTTTACTTTCTCCTTTTCTTATTCTAGTTATAATTTTACCAATTTCTTGTAGATCTGCAAAAGCTTGAGTTTCTAAACTTTCTTCATTCCTAATAAGTTGGTCAAAATTCTTAAAATAATCTTCTAATTTGTTTAACTCATCATTCATTTTTTCAAGTTCTTTACTTAGTTCTTCATCTTCGACTTGTATGCTTAATGCAGGAAGTTCTCTTTTAATCATCTCAACTATATCTGGAGCATTTCTAATAGCTGTTATTGTTTCTTGTAATTCTTTGCTACCAACATGTTCGTCATTTCTTACTTCCTCAAGACTTTGGCCACGCTGAACACCGCCTTTAATCATAGATAATAATTTAGGTAAGAAATTTGTAATTAGATCAGATAACCTTTTTATAAATTCTATGTCCCTTTCAAAAGGTATTGCTTGGTTCATTTTTATTCTTTATTTTTAGGGATTTCTTTTTACCCCTCTATTTTTTAGCTGTTCTTCAACATTAATAAGTGTCTCTCTAAGTATAAAGTATTTAACTTTCTCTTTTCCATAAACTGCATAATTATGAGTAAATCTTGAAATAGTGCCTGCAAACCAGAGTTTCCACCATGGACTTAAAGTAGTATATTCAGGATTAACTTTAGCTTCCTCAATCAGAGTTTCTATTTCTGCTACCTTTTCATCAATATTAGGGAAAGCACCAATTGCCTCATCTAAATCAGTACGTAATTGCTCTGACATAGTACCATTTGACTTTGCAGTTAAAAAATTTAAGACCAGTTTTGTAATTTCTGCTGGGTCTTTTGCTAGTACTTTAGCTAAATCAACTTTACCACCTGTTCCTTTGATTGCTGCTCTTTGTATTTTATTTCCCGTCTTTTTAATTATATTACCCCACCTAAGGAAATGAGGAGGTATTAAACTTAATCCTAAGGATCTAGGATTTATAATTTTGTCAAACTTTCTCATAAATCTCTTCAACATATCAACATCTCTTTTAAAGATTGCAACTTTATCTCCTATGTTGCTTATTTTTCCAATTAATTCTCTTTTCTCCTCACTATTAGATTCAGGATCCCCTGGTTTTATTTCAGGTGGTTTTGAAGGATCTCTTGTAGAGCTATCATCTCCTCCAAAAATACTGCTTGTTGTAGAATTTCCACTTTTACCCATCCCTCCTATAATCATAACTGCACCAACAATCATCATTATTCCGCCTGCTATCATAAGCCAGTCTATCATTGTCTGGGTAAATGTTATCCAGCCAGCCTGCTGAGCAAAGGTAGTAAAAAGTAAAATTGTCAAACCTGCAACAAAGAAAGCAAACCCTCTTAACCTAGTTCCTGCTTTATCAGTTGCAGCAAATATAAGAGCAGGGACAATTGCCATAAGAAAAAAAGCTCCAAAAAACGCATATTGAGTAAATATTAGATCTAAAATAATATTTGGAATGGCAAGACTCATCATAAGGGCAAGAACCCATGCTAACACTTTTCCGTTCTTCTTTGCTGTTTCATCCCCTTCTTTAATGAATGGCAATTTTGGAATAAGAATCATTAACAAGACAGCCATTATCATCCATATCAGAAATTTATAGAAAACAAATTTTGTTGCACCGCTAGGCAACACATTAAGTAAGTAATTTATCAAATTCCAAAAAGGTTGAAATGATTGGACAAAATTCAGCGCATTCACAGAAACAGAAAACAAACTCATAAAACTAACAAAACTACCTAGATATAATATTTTTTTAGCTAATCTCATATATTTATCTAATTTAATCTTTTATAGAATATTTAAACCTTTCTATCTAATCTTTACTAAAAAATCATAAAAAAACAAAATTTAAATACCAATAGGTAAATAAAAACAATAATGGCTCAACAAATAAGATCACATGGCGGTCTTGGTTCAACACATTTTCATATTCCTGCACAATTTTTTCTAGGAGTCTTATTTTTGGCTTTTGGCACTTTATTATTATTAAAAAAACTGGGAAAAGACTTTGTGCCTTTTATCCCTGAAGAGGTTTTCCTTTACATATGTGCAATAGGGAGTGTAGTAGGTGGGTTTTATTTGATTATGTCAAAACTCTTTAGGCCAATAATCCGCCTGTAAGCAAACTTTTATATACTTTATAAAAAAATATTTTTCTTTATGCTATTATCTGTTTTCATTATAATTGCTTTAATCGCATTAGCTATTGCTTCTTATACAGACATAAAAACATTAGAAGTCCCTGATTGGCTCAGTTATTCCTTAATTGCTATTGGCTTAATAGGAAATCTTCTCTTTTCAATTTATTATTCAGATTCCATTTATATAATAAGAAGCCTGCTTGGCCTAGTTATTTCAGTAATACTAGGATTAATAATGTTTTATACTGGTCAATGGGGGGGAGGAGACAGCAAAGTTTTGTTTGGCATTGGTGCCATTATTGGAATAAACTACCCCTTCACAATTGATTTCCTCTTTACAGACTTTTTCTTCAAATTCATAATAAACATGCTCTTTGCAGGTGCAGTATACGGAATTATATGGATAACAGTTATGGCAGTGAAAAACAGGAAATTTCTTTTCAAGACTCTTAAAAAATCATTTCAGGATAATAAATTCAAGAGAATAAGATTAATCACAGGACTCATAAGTATTATATTTTTAGCTTCAATCTATTTCCTGCCTTTTTTAGATTCTAAGTCAAAGATAATCTCTTCTATTTTGGTTATTATCCTTTACTTTATGAATTATCTATTTGTTTTTGTGAGAGCAGTTGAAAAAGTCTCTATGATTAAGATGATAGACCCAGAAAAACTGACAGAGGGTGATTGGATAGTTGATGAAATAAAAATAAACGGAAAATATATAGCTGGGCCAAAGGACTTAGGAATTGAAAAAAGCAAAATTCAAGAATTAATAAAATACAAAAAACAAGGCAAGATAAAAAAAGTCAAAGTGAAATATGGTATTCCTTTTGTTCCAAGCTTCTTAATTTCTATGATATATACAACTATCTCAGATAGTATAATTCTACTACACTTTATATAAATAGAATACTCTCTTCTTCAGTAAACCTTTTAAAACAAATCCTTTTTCTTTGGTAGCTATGGCTAAAGATTATTATGATGTCCTTGGGGTAGCAAAAGATGCCTCAAAAGAGGAAATTAAGAAGGCATACAAGAAACTTGCCAAAAAATATCATCCTGATTTGAATAAAGAGTCTGATGCTACTGAAAAATTCAAAGAGATAAATGAGGCAGCTTCTATTTTAGGAGATGACCAGAAAAGAGCACAATATAATCAATTTGGAGATGCTGAATCATTCAAACAATCAACAGGAGCATCTGGCTTTGATTATAGCGATTTCTCTAACTTCAGGAATTTTGGAGGAGATTTTGATTTTGGAGATATATTTGATATGTTCTTCGGAGGCGGAAGTGGAAGAGGAGGATTTTCTGCAAGAAGAGGCAGAAGAGATTTTTCTGGCTCTGATTTAAGGTTTGATTTAAACTTAGATTTGGATGATATTGCAAAAGGTGTTGAAAAGACAATCATCCTACCAAGATTAGAAGAATGTAAAGACTGCAAAGGAGAGGGCGTAAAAAATAATTCAGATATTGTTTCATGCAACAACTGCAGAGGTTCTGGGAGAGTTACTTCTTCAAGAAGAACACCTTTTGGTATATTTCAAACAACAACAACCTGTAATATATGTAATGGAGAAGGTAAAATAATAAAGAATCCTTGCGAAAATTGCAAGGGAAAAGGAAGACTGGAAAAAGAAGCAAAAATTAAGATAAACATTCCTGCTGGTGTTGAAGACGGCACTAGATTAAGAGTTTCAGGAGAAGGAGATTCTGGAATAAAAGGCTTTGATTCAGGAGATTTATATGTCATTATCCATGAAAAAAAGCATAAGCTCTTTACAAGGGAAGGAGATGATTTATACATTGAAATCCCAATCTCATTTACACAAGCAACATTAGGAGATATAATTGAAGTGCATACTCTGGAAGGAAAAACTAAGCTAAAAATCCCACCAGGCACTCAAACTAACACAATCTTCAAGTTAAAAAATTATGGTATCCCTCACTTGAATAGATACGGCAAAGGAGATCAATTAGTTAGAGTAATTATCCAGACACCTGAAAAATTATCAAATAAACAAAAAGAGCTATTAGAGCAATTTGCAAAAGAATCAGGAGATGCAGCGCAGCCCAGCAAAGGTTTTTTTAAAAGCATATTTGACAAGATTTAGTTATTAGAAATTTAATTATTATTTATTCTATATTTTTAATATTGTGTAGAAAAACTGGCTGAATGCCAAAAATACAATTGTATTAAAAACAAAATTTGTTCCTGTATAAGATAAATTAGCCATTATATCTATTCCTAAAATATTTTTTGAAATCAAGAACATTATTACGCAGTTTATCGCTATAATAATTAAACCTAATAAAATTATATTACTTCCTCCAATTAAAGCAGTCAGGATTGCTGCATTGATATAGGTAATTATCAACCACAACATTTCCAGTATATATACTAGCAATTAACTTTGAAAAGATTGCATTCACTACTCCCCACTTAAACCCAAAAACAAGAGTAATAAGAATTGTTGTAAAAGTAGATAATTCAAAATCTGTTGGCAATCCTCTTTTCAATTGAAATGTCTGCAGCATTGAGTTAAAGACAGCTGCTAATATAAGCGCAAAAACTAGTTTTATATTGACAAAAAGAGATAATATCAAGATAATAATAGAACCAATTAATAGTCTTGTGACTAAAGGAGAATTCAGCTTAATTGATTTTACTTTTGAATACTGCGATTTCGTTGTTTTAAGTAGACTCATTTAGTATCATATCCCTCAGTTCTTTAAACATAAAATTATCTGTTCCTGCACTAAGATGCTGCTTGTTATGAAATATCTGAAGTTTACAATCAAGTTTTTTTGCCAGCGCTTTAGCAACCTCTAAAGGAACATAATTATCATCATCTGAATTCAAGATAAAAATTTTTTTGCAGTTTTCTTTAATTTTCTGATAATCAAAACTAAATTTAAAGAAACTTGCAATTTCTGGAATTCCCAATCCTTCATCAAAAGCAGAAACTAAAAAAGCTGCTTTAATTTGTGTATTTGTTTTTTCTAGTATCCTCATAATTAAAGCCGCTCCCAAAGAATGCCCAACTAGAATTGTTTTTTCATCATACTCTGTTAAATCTAGTGCTTTTTCTAGCCATTCCTTCTGCTTAGGATAATGTGTATTAGGCAAATCAGGGCAAAAAACTTTTATTTTGTGTTTCTCAAGTTCTCCTTTCAGCCAAGGAAACCAATTATTCTGAGAATTTGCACCCCAGCCATGAAATATAACAACCTTCATAGAGCAATAGCTAATTGAGACTAATTTATATTGATTTCCAAAAAAAGACGAAAGAAAAAATTTATATACTATTAAACTGAAAAACTAAAAATACTAATGAATAGAGAGATCCAAACAGAATTGTCTGATTATTTTGATATTAGGCCTTTTCTTTTTGATAATACTCTCTCTTTAATGTTAAAGGCCTTTACAATTCAAAAAGCCTAAATAAACATATATCTTTTTATATATTCACCAAATAACTAAAAACATGATTCTAAAATCTCTGAAGCTGGAAAACATAAGGAGCTATCTACATGAAACAATTGAATTTCCAGAAGGCTCTGTTTTATTATCTGGAGATATTGGTTCTGGAAAATCAACTATACTTCTAGCTATTGAATTTGCACTTTTTGGCATAATGAGAGCTGAATTATCTGGCTCATCTTTATTAAGACATGGAAAAAATCAGGGAAGTGTTGAGTTACGGTTTAAAATAGACAAAGATGAATTTCTGATAAAAAGAACACTGAAAAAATCAAGAGATACTGTAATACAGGATACTGGCTATATATTGATAAACAATAAAAAGATTGAAGGAACTCCTGTTGAATTAAAAGCAAGAATTCTTAATATTTTGGGGTATCCTGAAGAATTAATTTCAAAATCTAAATCAATGATATATAGATATACTGTCTATACTCCTCAAGAAGAAATGAAGCAGATTCTTTTTGAAGATAAAAATATAAGGCTTGATACTTTAAGAAAATTATTTGGGATTGATAAATACAAGACAATAAAAGAAAATGCAGATAATTTTACAAGAGAGTTAAGAAGAAAGATATCTGAACTGAATATCCGTCTGGAAAACTACGACGAACTGGAAAAAGAAAAAACAGAAAAAAGAAAAAAAGCAGATGAGATAAGCCTAACAATTACAAAAGCAATACATGAATTAGAAGAGATAAAAAAGATATTACAAAAAGAGAAAAACCTATTGGAAAACTTTGAGCAGGAAGTAAAAAAGGAAAATGAACTAAAAAAACAATTAGACTTAAAAGAAGTACAGATTAGCAACAAAAAAAGTAATAAAGATAAAATAAACCAAAAGATTGAGGAATCTCAAAAGCATGTTTTAAATATAGAAAAAAGGCTTGAATCCTATTCTAAAGTAGAAGAAATAATCCCTGAAAAGGAACTTGAAAAGGAGATTAATAAATTAAATGAAGATCTAAATGTACTAATAAAAGAAAAATCAACTTATTTAGAAAAGATAAGATCCTTTGAGGAGCAAATAAAGAACATAGAAGAAGAAGTAGCAGAGTTTTCTGAAAAATCAAAACAAGAGATAATTCTAAAATCAAAATTAAGAGAAGTTGAAGAAAAAATAAAGCTTAAAAAAAACTATGAACTAATGATGAAAGAAAACTCAGAAAAAGAAAAAAACACCCAAATCCACTTGGAAAAAATAAATATCCTAATGATTGAATCACAAAAGATTGTCTCTTCAATAAAAGATGCAGAGATTTGTCCAACATGCAACCAAAAAGTAGATGAAGACCACAAGAGGAAGGTAATAAGTGAAGAGAAAGAAAAATTAAAAAGGTACAATGAAGAAAAAAACAAGTTAACCGAGTTCTTAAAAAAAATAAGTGAAAACCTTGAAAAGATACAAAGGAATATTGAAAGAATTGAAAAAATTGAAGAATCATATAAAAGAGATAGAGAGGCAATCCTAAGATTAGAAGAATATTCTAAGCAATTAATCAAAAAACAGAAAGAATTATCTGAATTTTTTCAGAAAAAAAAAGAGATGGAAGATATTTTAAAAAGCAAAGAAACAAAAAAAGAAGAAACACTGAGAAGTGAAATAGAACATAAAAGAAAATTCCTTTCTGAAGCTAGAGATAATAATCTTAAAGTTAGAGAGAAAAAAAACCTTATTGAGAATATTGGACATGAAAAAGAAAATATAAAAAAATTAAGAGAAGAAAGGATGGATATTGAAAAAGAGATTGAAGACTTATCAAAAAATAAAAAAAAGATTGAAGACTCTTTGAAAGACTACTTTGAGATAAATCAGAAATATGAAAAACAGAAAGAACACTTTGAAAAAAACAGGGAAATGCTGAAATATGCAGAGATTGAATTTGCAACTTTTTCAAAGGAGAAAAACCTAATTATAAAACAAATAGAAGACATAGAAAAAAAACTTTCTTCATTAGATAAGATAAAAGAAAAAATAAAAGAAATTTCAGAGATAGAGAATTGGATAAAAGAACTATTTCTAAATCTTATGGCTACAATAGAAAAGCACATAATGGTTTCTATACACAAAGAATTCGAATATCTTCTGAAAGAATGGTTTTCAATATTAATTGAGGACATAGAAATCTCGCTTGATGAAGAGTTTACTGTAAAAGTTATCCAAGATGGATATGAAACAGAGGTTGAAAGCCTTTCTGGGGGAGAAAAAACTTCTGTTGCCCTTGCCTACAGACTATCTTTAAATAAAGTAATAAATGATTTGATATCTGGAATAAGAACCAAAGATTTTATTATTTTAGATGAACCAACAGATGGATTTTCAACAGAGCAGCTGGATAAAGTAAGAGAGGTTTTAGAGCAGTTAAACATGAAACAGACAATTGTTGTCAGTCATGAACAGAAGATGGAATCTTATGTTGATAATATAATTAGGATAAATAAAACAGAAAATGTTAGCACTATCTCATATTAAAAAGATAGAAAAATATTAAAAGACTACTTCTTAAAAGACATTAATATGCAGAGATTTATTATTGGAAAAGCAAAAAAATCAGGATTGCCTCCTGGAAGTCTTGTGCACATAGGGAAAAAAAGTGCAGAAAAAATTAACATAACTTTAATAGATTATGACAAAAAAAAATATGTTGAAAAAAGTATTGAAGATATAGAAGATTGTTTTAAATTTAAAAACACAAGAACTAACTCCTGGATAAACATTGACGGCATACATAATGCAGAATTTATTGAGAAGCTAGGAAAGAATTTCGGTCTGCATCCATTGATTCTTGAAGATATAATGAGTTCTGAACAGAGACCTAAGCTTGAAGAGTATGATGACTACTTATATATTGTATTAAAAATGCTTTATCTAAATGATAAAAAAGACGAGATTGACATTGAGCAGGTAAGCATCATTATAGGAAAAAATTATGTTCTATCTTTTCAGGAGAAGCAAGGAGATGTATTTGAGGGTATAAGAAAAAGATTAAGAAATGAAAAAGGGAAGATTAGGACATTAGGCACAGACTATCTTGCTTATGCCATGATTGATGCGATTGTTGATAATTATTTTGTCATCCTGGAAACATTTGGAGAATTAATAGAATCACTTGAAGAAGAGGTTGTAACCAACCCTACTTCAAAAACATCGAAAAAAATACATTCTGTAAAAAGAGAAATGATTGCCTTAAGAAAATCTGTGTGGCCTTTGAGAGAAGTTGCTAGATCTCTTGAAACAAATGAATCTAGTCTTATTAAAGATTCAACGAAGTTATATTTAAGAGATGTTTATGATCATACAATACAAGTTATAGATAATGTTGAAACCTTTAGAGATATTGTTTCTGGAATGCTTGATGTATATTTATCTAGTGTAAGTAACAAAATGAATGAGATAATGAAAGTCCTTACTATTTTTGCAACAATTTTTATCCCCTTAACTTTTATAGTTGGATTATATGGGATGAACTTTAAGTATTTTCCAGAGCTGGAATGGAAATATAGTTATCCTGTTCTATGGGTAATAATGATAAGTATTAGTTTAGTTATGCTTAATTTTTTCAGAAAAAGAAAATGGATTTAAAAAAACAAAAAGTATAAATACAAGAATAGTCTCAAAAAAAGATATGGCAACAACTGAAATTGCAACTGCTATTATTCCTGCTATAATTGTTGGAGGAGTAATAGGAATAATTGAAATGCTTTTTGTGCATTCTGATGAGATTGGGATGGGATGGTTTGGTCATGGTCTTCATGCCTTACCCTTTGCTATTTTATTTACTGTTGTAAGCATGAATGTTGAATGGGCTCTTCATTTTGTTGGGATTGGGACTACAAATTTCTGGATTCATTATGGAACAATACTTGCTGTTTCAATAGTGGCAATGCTGAAAATTGCAGCTGCAGCAGCAATAGCTGGAAGAGTTGGAGAAAGATTCTATCATACCTTAATGATTGGAGGCCTAATCTTCCTAGCAGGGATTTTAACAAGAATACTTGCTACTTTGATAACTAAATTTCTTCCTGTTGCATTAAGATTTTGAATTGTAAGTGAACTTTTATGAAAATAAGTGTATTAGCAAGCGGAAGCAATGGAAACTCAATTTATGTTGAATCAAAACAAGCTTCTATTTTAGTAGATTCTGGGATTTCTGCAAAAGAAATAAGTAAAAGACTATCTAAAATTGGAAAAAAAATAGAAGAGATTGATGCTGTTCTTGTAAGCCACGAACATACAGACCATATAAGAGGAGTACAAAGACTTAACACCTCTTTTGATATTCCTGTTTATTTGAACAGGGCAACCTATGAATTTTCAAAGCTGATTCTTAAAAAACCAGTATTTTTTTCAAATAATAACTCTTTAAAATTTGAAGATTTGTCAATTACACCTTATTCTTCAAATCATGATGCTGCTGATCCTTGTTGTTTCAAAATTCAAGAAAACGGCACAACATTAGGGATTTTGACTGATCTTGGAAAAGCAAATGAAAATGCAATTAATCTAACAAAAGAAGCGGATTGCCTTGTTTTAGAAACAAACCATGATATTGACATGCTTATAAATGGACCATATCCTTATCCTTTGAAACAAAGAATATTAAGTGAAAAAGGCCATCTCTCTAATATAGATGCTGGCCTCCTTGTAAAAAACAATTCTTCTGAAAAATTAAAAAGAGTGTTTTTAGCTCATCTCAGCAAACAAAATAACACAGCAGAATTGGCCTATGAAACTTTCTCCACGCTTAATAAAGAAAAAAAGGATTTGAAAAAAATAATTGCAAAACAAGAAGAAAACACAGAAATATTTGAAATATGATTTTAAACTTATTCAATCTTTATTTTTTGGCTTATTGCCTGTCCAGGAATTCCTCTCTCAAATAAGGCTCTTACTGCTCCTTTTCTGCCATGAACCGCTGTTATTTTACCCAAGATCTTCTTTTTTTCTTTTCCTGTTGATTCCCAAAAAACAGATTTACCTATTAATGTTTCAGCTTTTTCCTTTGAGTCAACTGAATCTACTTTTAAGATTAGTTGATTTGGTGTTTGGGTCTTTCTTCCTCTTCTATAACTCGCAATAATCGCTTCCATACCCTCTTGGAAACTCAGATGATTTAAAAAGATTACGGAATAAAAAGAAATATAATTAAAAGTTATATAGAAACATTTATAAAGTTGTTTTAGCTTATGAAATTAAAAAAGGGTGAAATTTTGAAAACAATAAATAAAAAAGCCGTTTCTCCATTGATTGCTACTGTTCTTTTAGTTATGATTGTTGTTTCAATAGGTGCTGCTGTTATGGTGGTTATCCAAGGATTGGCACAAGAAGGAATCCAATCTACGCAAGCTCAACAGCAGTTAATTAAATGTGGATCTGATGTAGAACTTTCTGTTTTTACTGTTGGAACTAGTTATAGAATATGTCTTAATAGAACTTCAAGTACAGGTGATACAAGTTTTGGTATTTTATTAGAAAATAAAGGATTACAAGATGTATCTGGTTTTAAGTTATCTATTATTTCAGATATTATTTCCAATGAAGATGACACCACTTATAGTTCAATAGATAAAGGAGAGATTCAAGGACTTATGTTTGGATTAAATTCTTCTGGAACAATCTCAAAAATAATATTATCTCCAAAAATACCAGGTGGACCTAATAACCCAACTGTAACATGTTCTGAACCAAATCTAGAATGGGATGAAGAGGAAATAGAAATGTTTACTGAGTGCAATGCTACTACCTGGGCAAATAATTTTGAAAGAATTGAACTAATTTAAGTTTATTAAGTATTTTTATTTTTTCAAGGAATTCTCTTTAATCCTTTTACAAGATAATCCTCTTCTGTTTGCATTATTGGCCTTTCTTCTTTTTCTTTGAGCTTTATTTCAGATATTTTATCCTTGCCTGAGAAAATATACTCGCTGTAATTTTTTATCATAGAAAATGTTGTTTTTAACTCATTTTCAGAAGCTTTTCTAGAAGGCCATTCAAAGTTAATATTATCTTTTTCTTTTCTTGGTAAAACATTAAGAACAATATGCGGTAGATCCTGTCCTGCTGCTAATCCATTATTCAAAAGTATGTTTGTGCCATATGCTCCTATTGATTCAAAAATTGAAGTTGATATTTTATTTGCAATAATAAATAAGTGTTCAACGATTTTATCATCTGCTTCTTCTATAATTGGAATATGCTTTTTTGGAATAACAAGACTATGTCCTTCTACTGCAGGACTCTCATGCAAAATAGCAAAACAGATCTCATCTTCATAAATAAGATGAAATTCCTTCTTATTTTCAAGTATTTTACAAACATCGCATTCTGTCATTTTCAGCCAAACATTTTAGATATTTTATCTAAATCAACCTCACTAACTTTTTCAGATTTTTTAACTTCCTGAACTTCTTTATTCTCCTCATTTAATTTATTAGTTAATTGCAGTGTTTTTCCTTTTGCTCCAGCCATACTATTAGATATTTTAACTTTTATTTCCTCCAACTTATTCGAATCTGCTGCATTTTTATTAATTTGAAAAAACATATCATTATTTTTTCTAGGAATTACATGAAGCATAAAATGAGGTGCTTTCTGCCCTGCAATTGCCCCATTTGCAATAAAGATAGTTGTTCCTTTTATTCCCATTGCCCTTAATAATATTTTTGAGGTCCTTTTTGCAATTACAGAAAGATATCCTATAAGATCATCCGGCAGTTGCGGCAAAATTTGATAATGCTGCTTTGGCAAAATTAAACAATGTCCTTCATTTGCAGGATTTATATCCAATATAACACTCACTTTTTCATCAGAATATATCTCATGTGAAGGAATCTCCTTAGCTATTATTTTACAGAAAATGCAGTTCTTTTTCTGAAGCTCCATAATCTCTTCAGGAGACATATTATCAAGAGTATTCATAAGATAAATAATACCTGGCTGTTATATATAATTTACTAAAAAAAATAAGGATTTGATGTAATTTAATGAATTTTATACAAGGCTCCTGATTTATATTGATGATGATCATGAGAACAATTTTCACCACAAACAAATTCAGCAACCGGCCCTAGAGAAACATAAATATCACTATCAGAAGAAGAATATATCTCTCTTTGTATAGGTGTTATTACATGTGTTTCATATAATTGCTTAGTGTTAAAGGTTCTCCCTCTAAAAGAAAGTATTTCTTCTTCAAGACTTACTCCTATTTTTTCCTTTTTTCTTGCTTCATTTCCTAATGAAAAATCAAATGAAACTTCCGTTGATAAGCTCTTTTCCTGCTGTCCTTTTCCAATTGCAACCCATTGGTTAAATAAAATTAGGATATCATTTATGCTTTTTTTATCAACTTCATCCAATGTATTTCCTGATCTCATTTTTACAAAAGCATCTACAATATCATTAATGTTTTGATCACTTACTTTAGAAGCATCTTCAAATACAATCTTTTTTATTTCCTCAACTTTATTTGTTTTGCGTTCTTCAAGAAATTTTTCAACTCTGTTTATTAACTCCTTTCCCAAATCCTTATCTGCCATTTCTTTAATGTGATGATACTCTGGTGTATCCTC
>CAYMPC010000009.1:0-28254 GCA_964392465.1 uncultured Methanosarcinales archaeon
CAAAACCATTTGGGATATTCACTCCTTTTGGTTTAAGGTTACAATACATTTCTCCCAGAGAAGCGTTTTTTCCACCAACATAAGGCACATCCTCTATTCCCAATTGATCAAACCATAGAATGAAAGCTGTTCTTTTATCCAAATTACCCACCTCTTTTTTTAACTAAGATTATTATATGATTATATAAAAAACTAAATAAGATAAAGTATATAAAGATTTTTATTATAATAAGAGGATAAAAAAATAAAATCAGCCTATTTTTTCTAGTCGCCAGCATCCAACTTCTATTTTTTGGATTCTTTTTGTATGAAATGGCATTGTGTTTTTTAAAGGAAAATCAAACTTAAATAAGTGAGTAATCCTAAAATTGTGGTCTTTTGATATTTTTTCTATGAAAGTTTTAGATTCTATTTTATGGAAAGAATAAATAACTTTGGATACTTCAAATGCTTTTTCTAAAAATGCTTTATCTGCATGTATATTTTTGACTCCGAAAGGAGGATTCTGGATAACTAAATCAACCTTTTTGTTGAATTCTTTTATATCTGAAAGAATTAACTCATACTCAATTTTTAATTCTTGTAGTTTCAAATTTTCACCCAATTTTTCTAGCTGTTTTTCATCGATATCAATAAAATATACTTTTTTTGGATTGAAAAACATCGTTCCTATCCCTAAAATGCCTGTTCCGCTCCCAAAATCCGCTATGTTTTTATGTTCTATATCTCTATTTTGATATGCTGCCCATATTATTTCTGCTGCAATCTCTGAATCTGTTGGATATTGTTCTAGCCTAAAAGAAGGTCTTTCAAAGCTCTGCAGCCTTGACAAAGTAAGCGCAAGTTGCTTTTGAGAATAAATCATAATAATACTAAAAACAAGATATATTTATAAATTTTTGAATTTATCCGTTTTAAACCTAAAGGTGAAATTCATTAAAAGGGCAAACTTATTTAATTTTTTAAAAAAAAATAATACAAAAAAACCAAGTTTAATAGAAGAGAACCTAAAACTCTCATTCAATAAGATAAAAGAGGAAATGAATGATCATTTACAGGCAATAAACGAAAACACTAGTGAGATTAACTCGACAAACAGTTATGTTAGTGAGATTGAAGAAAGGTTAAATAAGCTAGCAGAACGGCTTGACGATATTGAAGCAAGATTAAGTGAGCTTTCTGGAAAAAAAGAAGTAAATGAAACGAACTTTAAAGATATTATACTTACCCCAAAGGAGCAGGAGATTTTTTTTATACTTTACTCCAGAACAGGAGATTTATTGGACTATAAAGAAATTTCCAGAGCTCTTGGTTTGACTGAACAATTAGTCAGAAAATATATTGGCAGTATGATTAATAAGGGCATACCTATAATAAAAAAATATTTTGAAGAAAAGGTTTATATTGTTTTAGATTCTGACTTCAGGAATTTGCAGGCAAAAAAAAATATAATTAAATTAAAATAGGCTGCTTTGCTGTTGTTCTTGTTTATAACGTCTTGAATTAGTAAAGTTTATATAGGTTTTATAATATAATTTCTTCTATGGGATTATTTTTTAATGAAGCAAGTTCTATTGGGCTTAATAACCATTTGAAGAAATCTCTAAATAATGATATTGAAAATTTTGAAAAAGAGCTTTTTAAATCTGAAAATTTTGAAAAGGAATTCGATAAACTTAGAAAAATCGCAAACAATGTTTTTTCTAAAGCTTTTAATGTAAAATACAAGTTTACGTATGAAGATTTAAAATTTGATATTAAAGAAAAAAATCTCGCACCAGGAATAAATAACCAAATCGATTATATCTGTGACTCTTTAAATGAGATGGAATTTGACAAACAAAAGATAACTAAAGAGAGATTGTACGATATTTCTGCAAAACTATCAGATTTGATAGAGATTATTTCCGGAGAAAAAACAATAGATTTTGAGAATAAGGTAAATAACGAGAAAGAGATTATTGAAAAAGAGGAAGATATTGATAAAGAGATTGAAGAATTATATAAAAAAGAACAAGAAATAATTCAAGATACAAAAAAAATTGAATTTCAAAAAGAAGATAAGAAAAAAGAAGGGTTCTTTTCCAGGTTGTTCAAAAAGAAAGAAGAACAGAAGCAAGAACCGTTGCCTGTGGTAAAAGAAGAAAATGAAGAACTTAAAGAAGAGACAAAAATTATGCTTCCTGCTTCTCTTCCTATTAAAACAGAAGACCTGCCTGAGATAAAAGAAGAACTTAAAGAACCTGGAGAGGAAATTGTTATTAAGTCTCCTACTATTAAAAAAGAAAAGGCTATTAAAAAAATAAATCAAAAAAAATCAAAAAAAATAGAAGATTCTCTTCCTGCATTTAAAATTTCTGCTGCAAGTAAACTGAAGTTAAAAGATGACCTTCAAAAAAAGGAGCTCATAGATATAGCAAAGGGATTAAGAGAAAACAAAAAAGGAGTGTCCCAAGAGATACAAATTATAGAAAAGGAAGAGAGAGTACTAAAAAAAGAGAAGAAAAAACTAAAAGAAGTCCAGAAAAACAAAGACGAACTTCCTGCATTTAAGATTTTAGATCATAATATAAAAGATCAAATAGATTCTCTAGAAATAAAAAAGAAAGAGTTGGAAAAGCAGGAGAAAGAAATTGATGAGAGGCTTAAAGAGATTTCAGTAATGGAACAAAAGCTGAAGGAGCTGTCAAAAAAGCTGAAAGAAGATGATTATACAATAAAAGAGAAAAAAGAGATAATCAAGAAAAAAGAAGATATTATCCAAGAAATAAAGAAAGAGCTAACAAACAAATATGATTATGCTATAAAAGAAATTGATTCTTTAAAAGAAGAATTAAAAGAAAAAGAAGCAAATTTCATGAAATTGCAGAATTTCTATCAGAAAAGGGAGATTAAGCTCTCGCATGAAGAGGGAAATTTATTAAAAGATAAAAAAGAACATTCAAAGATTGTTTCAAGTCTTCTTCAAAAACACCTTATTCTTGCAAAAAAAGATTTAGAGATTATTGATAGTAAGTTGAGTGAATTGAAAGAAAAAAATAGGAAAGCCGAGAATACAATTAATGAATATGAAAAAAAATTCCAAAAGATTGTTGAAGAGAAAGACCTTATTAAAAAGGAGATTATAGATAAGAAAGAATATTTTGAGAATGTTGAAAAAGAATTCAAAGAAAAAGATCCTCAATATGAAGAGCTGAGAGATAATCTTGAAGAAAGAATGAGTAAAGTCATCAACAAAGAGTCGGAACTTATGAATTATAAGGCGCAAATCGAGAAAAGCAAAGAAGAATTAAAACAAAAGCAGCAGTCTTTAGAGCTAAAGGAGATAGATTTGAAAGGGATAGAAAAAGATATTGAAAAACTCAATTTTGAGTTAAAGAACAAAGAGACAAGAACATTAATGATGAAAAAACATATTGAAAAAAGGATTGCTTCTTTCCAGAGATTAAGAAAAGATATTATGACAGATATAACTGAAGAAAAAAAGCAGATAAGAAAAGTAGAAAGAAAACTTACATCAAAAGGAGTTTATATAGATACTAAATTAAAAAAAGAAGAAGCAAGAGAAAAAGGATATAACGCTTATGAAAAAAATCTCATGGACAAAGCAGATTCATTAGAGGAAGGAGATGAACTAAGGATTGATGAAGTTAGCATAAGCAATATGCTTCCAGAAGATTATATGGGCAATCCTTCTATTTTGGATATATTAAGGCTTCTGAACATAGCAAAAGATTTCCTTCAGCATAACCAAAATGAGAGAGCAAGAGATGCCTACCTTGAAATACAGAGAATTTTTGAAGACCTTAATGAAGAAGAGAGAGAAGATGTTTATCCTGAAATAATGAATGTCTTTAAAACAAAAAAGGGATTTCAAAACATTTTCTCAAACAAGTCAGAAAATATGCCTTACATAAACGAGACAAATGAATATGAAGGAATTGCTAAAATAAGAGAAAATGATTTTGATTCACTCCTTAATCAATTTCAGGTTTATGCTGAGACAGGAGACTTAGTCCAGGCAGAGCAAATTTATTCTTTGTTACAGCAAAAATATCTAAGATTACCACAAGAACAAAAAGAACTTTACTATCCTCAAATAATGTCAATTTATAATAGGGTTTTGGAGCAACAAGTTAGTTTTGGAAATATAAGTTAAAATGACAGTTTTACAATTTTTTCTAGCATTAATTCAGCATCTTATAAGAAGAGGAAAAGGAATATTTAAAATATTATTTTTCATTGACGATTTTATTAGGGTATTTACAATAACAATATTACTTATTATTTTTTTTACTTGGTTAAGGTTTCCGCATTTCATAGTTGTTTTGGGAGCCTTGCTAGGATTAGTTATTGACATTCAGGATTTCATAGAAGATAATGAGTTAGCAAAATTTTTTGATTGAGGTGATAACAAATGGGAATTTTTGATAAACACTATGTTTTTATGGTAAGCGGCTGCGATGGTGGAGAAAGCTCTTTTATTGTCCACTTGAGAGAAAGAGGAATTAGAGTGTCAAAATCAGGGGTTGTTAATAATAAATATTATTTTTCAGTAAAAGGAGATGATGAAGTAAACAGGCTAGTAACGCTTCTTCGACAAAAACCAGAAGAAAGAGGATTTAAAGGAAGAGTAGAAGCTATTAATGATGTATCTAAAATCAATATACTCCAACAAATGCAATATTCATATTAAAAAAAATAAAAAATTATCTAAAAAGCCTACCTATAAAACCAAATGGACTTGGTTTCTCTCCATGAATTTTCTGGGATGCTGCTAGTATTTTTGCTGCATATTGCTCAAGTTTTGGCCAAAATTCGTTTGGATTTTTTGTGCGGTCTTCTGAACCTTTCTCTTTTTCAAATTCTTGAACTGCATGAACAAGTTCTTGAAAATGTCTATCTTGTTTAATTTTAGGAAAGGTTTCTCCTAAAAAATTAACTTTTCTTCTTAATTCCAAAAAATTAGTTTCTATTTTTTTTATATCTCGAGTGTGTATGTGCCTGGCAATTTCTTCAACCATAGCATTTATCTGCCTAATAGAGCCCACTATTGTGTTTGGTTCATTTTCATTCGTCATTTTTTTCCTCCATGTTAATAGCCAAAATAGATTTAATTAAAGTTTCTGGTTTTAAATTTTTGCCTTCAAATATAAAATCATCTTTTAATTTATTTAATTTTATTAGCTCTTCTTCATCCTCTACTTGCTCATATTGTTTCAACTTAGTTATCAAGGAAATAAACTCACTTGGTATTTCTGTTGTGTGTTTTTTTAGTTTTTGTTTTAATTTTTCCATAGCATAAATATGACAAGAAATAAGTAAATTACCTGCATTTAAATTAACTAATTCATAAAGTTTTTCCACTTGTTCGTTTTTTGACTCTGATACTGGTTTTTCAGATTGTTTTTGCTCTATCTCATTATAATCAGAAAATATAAAGTCATCTTCTTCCCTGATTTGAGGTTTTTCTTCTTCTGGCATTACTATTTCTTCTGTTTTTTGTGCTTCTTCTGTTTCTTTAATCTCAATTATGCTGTTATCTTGATCTTCTTGATCTGAAAGAGTTTTTGGTTTTTCTGGCTCTTTGTTTTTTTCTTCTTTTTCGTATTTTTCAATTTCTTCTAGAACTATAAGTTCTTCTTCAATATCTGGCTGTTCTATTATATCTATGATTTCCGGCTTTTCTTCTTGATTATCATATATCTCCATCTCAACTTTTTCTTTTTTTTCAATTTGAGGCAAATTTCCTTCTATTTCTTTTGTCTGAAGAATATATATAGATTCTTTATAAATAGCCCACTCAATTTTTTGCTCTTTTCCAAAATTACTTACTATTTTTTTTAGTATTCTTGCTACTTCAATTATATCTTTATCATATAACACTTGCTTTTTTGATTTTCCTTCTAATTCTTGTTTTATTGTCTCATCTGTATCAATATCTCTGACATAAGCATATTGTTTGTCAGAAATATTTTCAGATTTTATCTCAAGAGAAGATTTATCAACAAGATAAGTGTCAGGATAGACTTTCCCAGATACAATCCCTTCTCCTAATCCAAAGCATGCATTAATTAGTATTTCATCTTCATTTTTGTTCTCTGGATTTATTGAATAAGCCATCCCTGATTTTTCAGAGTCAATCATCCTTTGGACAATCAAAGCCATTGAACTATCCAGAAGATTATGCTCTTTTTTATATCTAATGACATCAGAATTAAAATTGTCTGCATAACAGTCCAATATTGCCTTTAAAAGCCTATCTTTGCTTTTGATATTTAATATTGTTTTTTGGCTTAATCCAAAAACAGGACCTTTTTCGTGCAAATAACTGCTCCTTACTGCTACATATACTTCTTCATTTTCTAAAAGGGAAGTTGCATTAATCTTTTCTAGATTGATAGATAAGCTCAAATATGATTCTATGATCTCATCTGCTATATCCTCAGGAAACTCAAAAGTTTTAATTAATTTTTGGGCAGCATATGCTCTTTCCTCAATCTCCTCTTCTTTACATCTGAAAAGCTCGTTTATAGCTTGTTTTATCTCTTTTTTTGATAAGATAAAATCAAATACGTTTTTTGTTATTATAAAGCCGGGTGGAACCTTAAACCCTTTTTTAAAAAGAAAAGCCAGGTTATAGCTTTTGACTCCTACACTATCTTTATCTGCTTCTCCTACAGATCCAAAAAACAATATATTCTCCATATATGAAATAAAGCTATGGTGGTTATTAAAAGTTTGGGTTTTTGGATTTTTCAGATTTTTCAGTTAGGTTTAAATATAAGATAAAATCAGCAATAACAAAGTTTAAGGAGGGAATAGAAATGCTGGAAGAAACAGTTCAGGAGTTAGCTTCGATCTATAAACAAAATCTTAGAGAAGTATTAAATCTAATAAATAATTATAGTTTATTTACTGGAATAGAAGAAGAATATTTTGCTGGATTAACATTAAATTGCGATTGTACAGGCAATATGCAAAATTTAAACAAATATTTTATTGAACAAATGCAGACAGATACTGATGTTGAAAAAAGAGCAAAAGGCTATCTTGTTGAAGAAGGATGGAGAAATCTTGCAGGGCTTAAAATTTTCTCTAACAGACATAAAGGTAGTGTGTATATATATGCTGTACCTGAGGAATTAGTTAAAGAATTTGATGTCAAAAGTGGTGAAGATGCAAGAAGGCTCTTTCAATATTATGAAGTTACAGAAACTAACATGGATGAAAAACTAAGAGTATGTTTAGGTTTAAAAGTTTCCAGAAGACCAAGAAAACCCCTTGGGGATATTTATGCTTTTCGTCATGTTCCCTTGTGTTGTAACCAAGACAATCTTTTTTATGCTGGTTACAGAGACCTACCTGGAGATCTCCTTGATTCAATAGAAGGACATAACCTAGATTAATTTTTATAGTTTTATTTTTTATATTTTCTTAACCAAACTTCCCTTTCCTGAATCATCAATCTGATATCCCTTTTTAGTTATTTCTTCTCTTATTTTATCAGATAATTGCCAGTCTTTGTTTTTTCTTGCTTCTTCCCTTTTTTTAACTAGGCTTATTATTTCTTCAGGTATTTTATCTTCTGCAAAATCTAGTATGCCAAATACTTTATCAAACTCCATCATCAGATTAAATGCTTTCAATGCATCATTTCTTGATATTTTGTTTTCTGCAATTAGTTTGTTTGTTTCTGTCATAAATTCAAATATCGCTGCCACTCCTTCTGATATATTTAAATCATCATCCATTGCTTTTTCAAATTTTTCTTTTGATTCTTTTATTAATTTGTCAATATTGGGATTATTTTCTTTTGATTCAATTGTTTTAAGTTTCAATATAAATTCTTTGAATTTTTTAATTGTATTTTCAGCAGCGTCCAAAGCAGAAAAAGTAAAATTTAGTTTTTGCCTGTAATGAGTTCCAAGAAGAAGATACCTTATTGCTTTTGCGCTATATCCTTTGTTCAAAATATCTTTTAGAATATAGAAATTTCCCTTGCTTTTAGACATCTTTTCATTATCTACAAGCAAATGCTCGCAATGTAACCAATAATTAACTGCTTTTTTTCCGCTGTAACCCTCGCTTTGTGCTATTTCATTTTCATGATGAGGAAAGATTAAATCAATTCCTCCTGTATGTATATCAAAATGCTGGCCTAAATATTTCATTGACATTGCGCTGCATTCAATATGCCATCCTGGCCTGCCTTTCCCAAGCTCTGTGTCCCAAAAAACCTCTCCATCTGATTTTTCATAGGCTTTCCATAATGCAAAATCATTTGCAGATTCTTTTTCATATTCATCCTGCTTTACTCTTGCTCCTGATTTTAAATCTTCAACTTTTACTTTTGAAAGAACCCCATAATTTGAAAATTTTCCCACGCTATAATATACTGAGCCATCTTCACTTTTATATGCAATCCCTTTGTCAAGTAATCTTTTAGATATTGAAAGCATTTCATTTATTGATTCTGTTGCCTTTGGGTAATACTCAACTTTTTCAATATTCAATATGTTTATATCCTCAAAAAAATATTTTGTATATCTCTCTGTAAATTCTTTAAGGGAAATTCCTTCCTTTTGGGAGTCTCTTATTGTTTTATCATCAACATCTGTTAAATTCATAACATGGATTACTTCGTATCCTTTGTATTTTAGATATCTCCTTAATAAATCAGAGAAGACATAGCTTCTCATATTGCCAATATGTGCGTAATTATAAACTGTTGGGCCGCAGCTATATATCCTAACTTCGCCTTTTTTTATTTCATGGAAGTCTTCTTTTTCTCTTTTTAGTGTGTTATAAAATTTAAGTGTCATATTTTCACCTTGCCTTATATTTATATTCCTTATATTAAATAAGATATTATTATTAGTAAATTATTTCTTTTTTATATTTGTTTTTATATATTTAGATTATATGATTTGAAACAAAAATTCTAAAAATCTTCCTAAAGTTAAAAAGTATATTATTCTAACACAAGAAGCAATTAGGGATACTACTAAAGACATTATACCAGGTATTCCAAAAAAACTGTTAATGAAAAATGAGCCTGTGGCTTCAATAATAACTAAGATTGGACCTAATGTAATTAGAGGTATATTTGGAAAAATATATACTAAAGAATTTACAATAAGATACCATGTAACAAAAAAGAAGGTTGATGCTGTAATAGATTCTCCTCCAAGTAGAGAAGGTATTAAGTCACTTATTACTAAAAATAGCAATGCAAATCCTATTCCGTAATACTTAGTTATAAAAATTCCAAAAAAAAGCGTGAATTTGAAATCGACTGGTGTTCTATTTAACTTTGAATGATAAAAGCTGAAGATAGTAGAAAAAACAGATAAAATACCAAAAACAAAATATTTTTGGTTAAGAAGAAAAAAGATAATCAAGAAAAGAGGTAATATTAAGTGCTTTTTTGTGATTTTGTATTTTTTAAATAAGATTTTTGCATCTAGTATGCACTTTGCCTTTCTTTCTTTGAATATTTCCTTAAATTTCATTGTTACAAAACTAAAGAGTATATTTTATTTAAATTTATACTATAATAAGAATATTTTTATAATTTGAGATAAACCTAATCATATATGAAAATTGTTGAGATTAGTGTTAATCAAAATAGAATAGATATTGAAGCTAAAATAATCGAAGTAAGTCCTGTCAAAGAATTCTCTAAATTCGGAAAGATAGGAAAAGTATGTACTGCAATTTTAGAAGATGATTCAGGAAAAATACAATTGACATTATGGGATGAACAAACTGAGTTAGTAAAAAAAGGAGACAAAGTCAAGATAACAAATGCCTATGTTAAAGAGTGGCAAGGAGAAAAGCAACTTAACACAGGAAGATATGGCGCTATAGAAATATTAAAATAAATATAAGTTAAATTTAAAACATATTTCAACTTCTTTTTATTTATGAGATTATTAGATCAGGCAAATAAAGTTTATAAAGATAATTTTAAGCCTGAAACTTGGTTTGAAAGAGCAATTTTTATTTCTTGGTTTTGTGCCAAGCCAACCTGTAAGTTTTGCTATATGCATGGGATAAAAGACCAGATTAAAAAGCCAGTAAAAGCAAGAAGGCGGCTTGAAAGTATTTTGGCAGAAACATTGATAACAAAAATTTGCGGATGGGAGATTGGTTTTTTAAGCGCTGGAATTTCTTCTTGGAGCACAAAAGAATTAAAAGAAGTTCTTGAAGGGATGTATAACATAACAGATAAAAAAATTTGGCTTAATCTGGGTGTAATGAAAGAGAAGCAAATAAAAGAACTATTGCCCTATATTGAAGGCATGACAGGAACTGTTGAGTGTGTGAATGAAAAAATACGAAAAGATATTGTTCCTGATAAACCTTTGAATAAAATAGAAGAGATGTTTAAGATATGTGATAAATATAATTTGAAAAAAACAATTACAATAATAATTGGATTAGGAGAGACAATTGAGGATTTTCCAAGGCTTGCTGAACTTATAAATAAATGGAAAACTGACAGAATAAACTTTTACAGATTAGTCCCTCATGATAACACAGATTATAAAGAAGGCCCTACCACCGAATATTACACAGAGTGGATAGCAAAAACAAGGATTGCTTTTCCAAAATTAGAGATTGTTGCTGGTTCATGGCCTGACAAGACAATTGAGATTCCTTTATTATTGAAAGCAGGTGCTAATGCAATAACTAAACTGCCTGCAATTAAATTTTTCGGGAAAAAACCTGCTTATGAAATTGAGCAAGGAGCAAAAGAATCAGGAAGAAAATTCATTGGCACCTTGACTAAGTATCCTAAAGTTAATATTAACGAAGAATTGGATAAAATAGATTTGGATAAACAGCTTAAAGAAAAGATTAAGAGTAAGTATATGAAATATTATAGGAGATTGGGAAGAACTGAATGAGACAAAAGTACAAAAAACAGAATATTATCTATAAAGGTCTTAAGAAAAGCAGTAATTTATTAGAGTATATCCTTAAAAACAGAAAAATACTTTTGTTTGGTGTTTTAATTGGGCTGTTCTTTTTGTTTTTTGCCACAAGGTATAAAAGACTTTTTTTTACAATTATATTAATTGGATTGGGAGCTGCTTCTTTTTTGTATCATAGATATTTTAGATATGGCACCTATCTTGGTTTTGAATTATGCATGATGGCTACTGTTTTAACTAGTTTAGCTTATGGAAGGCATTATGGTATTTTTACAGGATTTGTATCCATTATTGCTGCTCTTGTAATAGGTGGAAACTTTAAGCACTCTTCCTTTATTTCAATTTTTACGCTGCCTTTAATTGGCGCAATTGTGCCTTTTTTTGATTCGATGCCTCTGCTTTATTTGGGAATACTTATGACATTAATATATGATGCAATTGTTTTGCCGCTTTATGTTTTATTTGGCAGTAGAATAATACCAAGTATTATTTTTTTTGTGAGCCACATGTTATTTAATGCCTGGGTTTTTTCTGTAATTGCGCCTTTTATATATAATTTAATGATTTAGTTTTTTAGTTTTTTATTATTAATTACTTTTTTATTTCGGATACTTTTCTGAATTTCTTCAATCATACCTAGATTAGCTTCAGGAAAAATACCTTCAAATTTACAAGAATTACATCTATATTTTACAGGATTAAATGCTTTCCAAAATTTATCTATTTTTCCAGATAAAAACATTCTTTCAACATTTATGCTCCCGCAATCAGGGCATATTTTAACCCATATTGTTTTTTTTCCCTTTTTGTCTTTTTTTGTTTTAAAAAATATAAGAAAAAATAGCCAAAAAAAAATTAGAGAAATTAAGATTGCTAAAATCTGAATAATAAATAGTTTCATTTCTAAGTTAAAGTAGAGAGCATATTTTTAAATTAATCTATTAATGTTTTAAAAATCAATAAAAAAACTATACATCTCATAGAAGGAGTTTGCGGAAACCTCGGAAATCAACAAATATCCTGAGCTAGTTCCTCCAAAAATAAATTGGTTTTTTAAACTTAAAGACAAAACAGATTCTATATTAGATAGTGTTGTTTTTAGGCTAATTTTAGGAAACCATATGCTTTTATCTAAAGAATAAAATTCTAAAAAACTCAAATCGTTTTTTTTATCATAAAAAACAGCATGTCCTAAATCCAACCCACGAAAAAGATGTAATATTGGTCTTTGGAGATAAGCTAAAATCAAACAGTTGATTTCTAAATCATTATATCTTGGGTTTTGTTTTGCTGAATTTAATTTTTTTTCTAAATGACCAAAACTATTAGATTGTATAATCTGCTCTGCTCCTTTTGAAATAGCTGTTCTAAAATCCGGATATATAAAAGAAGGACTGACAATATAGCCCATTGTCACTTCATTTTGTTTATTAATAGACATAAATCTTTTTTTCTTAGCTTATATTTAAGCCTTTTTCATTTTTTTGATCAGATTCAGTTATCTTTATATTTTATGACCCTTTTCATATCAATATGGCAAAAGAAAATCAAAAAGATAGACAAAAAGATACTCACTCTATTGATGTTGAAGATGTAAAGCACTGGGCAGATCAGATAGCTGAAGACGTCATTGAAAGGGTTGAAAAAAATCCTGAATTAAAAAAACTTGTTGAAAAAAACGGATATTTTGTTTATGATGAAAAAACTCCTTCTGGAAGTATTCATATTGGTTCTGGAAGAGGGTGGATTATCCATGATGCAATTGCAAAAGCATTAAGGGATAAAGGAGTTAATGCTAGATTTGTTTTAAGCAGTGATGACCACGATCCTTTAGATAAATATTCAAAAGAGTTGAGCAAAGAGGAGAATGAAAAATATATTGGTGTTCCCTTTAGGGATATCCCTTCGCCTGTTGAAGGTTATGAAAGTTTTGGAGATTATTTTTTCAAGCAATGCACTGAGTTATTTCCTCTTTTTGGGATAGAAGCAGAACTTGAAAGCACTGGAGAAGAATATGAAAAAGGCACTTTCAATAAGGCAATAAAAATAATTTTAGATAAAAGTGAGAAAGTCAATCAAATTTATAGAGAGATGTATGGAGAAGATGCTGGTTTTGCAAACAGGCTTCCTTTTAATGTAAGATGCCCTAAATGTGGAAAGATTGCAACAACAGCTGCTTTAGAATGGGATTCTGAAAAAGAATTAGTTTATTTTGAATGCAGGGATGATGTTGTAGAATGGGCAAAAGGATGCGGAAACAAAGGATGGATCTCTCCTTATAACAGAAATGGAAAATTTCCATGGAAAATTGAATGGGCTGCTAAATGGCCTTCTAAAGGAGTGATTGTCGAGACTGCAGGAAAAGATCATTTTACAAAGGGAGGTTCAAGGACAATGGCCTGCAGGATTTCTGTAGATGTGCTCAATTATCCACCACCTTATCCTTCAAACGGTTATCATGAAGGACCTGGATATGAATTTTTTACAGTGGGCGGCAAAAAAATGTCCACAAGTAAAGGAAGAGGTTTTGGTTTTGCTGAATCTATAAACATTGCTCCTCCAAATATGTTAAGATTTATGTTGATAAGGACAAGACCCAATGCTGTGATTGATTTTGATCCTTATGGTACTAATGATTTAATCTTACTATATGAAAGATATGACAAAGCAGAGAGAATCTATTTTGGAAAAGAAGATGCCGGAGAAAAGGAAAACATGAAGCAGAAAAGAATATATGAATTAGCTCATGTTGGAAAAATTCCTAAAAGACTTCCTCCGCAGATTTCATTGATACATGCAGCAACCTTAGTTCAGATTTTTGAAGATGAGGATCAAATTATTGAGAATCTAAAAGAATCTGGACATATTTATGAAGATGCTTCAAAAGAAGAGATTAACTATGTAAAAGACAGATTAAAGTTTGCAAAAAAATGGGTAAGTGAATTTGCTGATGAGCAGTATAAATTTAATCTGCAGCATAAAGTGCATGAAGGTGTTGTTCTAGATGAAAAACAAAAAAAAGCACTTCATCTTGTTGCTGAAAGATTAAAACATGGGAAATGGACAGAGCAGACGCTATTTAATGAATTTTATATTATCTGCAAGGATGAAGTACAACTAGACACAAAAGAATTTTTCAAAGCTGCTTATCTTGTCTTATTGAATAAAGAAAGAGGACCTAAACTAGCTCCTTTTTTACTTGCAACAAAGGATAAGGCAGTTAAGTTATTTGAGAGTGTTTAATTTTTAGTTCACTTAAACCCAAGCTTTATAAAGAAACCACTACTTTTTTTAGGTTAGGTGATATAAATGAGAAGGAGTTATATTCTAATTTTAGGTGTAATAATAGCACTATTTGTTGCAGGATGCACAACACAGACAGAAACTAAAGACATTAATGTAAATACAGAACAAAGCCCTACTAATAATCAGAATGAAATAAACACAGAAACAAAAACTACTATTGCTCTTTCTGAGCTATCCACACATAATAATAAAGATGACTGTTGGGTTGCCTATGAAGGAAAAGTGTATGACGTGACAAGTTTCCTTGGACTGCATCCAGGAGGGCCGGATGCTATAATAAAATACTGTGGTACTGCATCTGAATTCCAAACAGGATTTACAAAAAAGCACGGAACAGAGAAAGTTAGTATATTATTGCAACAAATCTATAAAGGAGAATTAGCAGAAGATTAAATTATCAATTAAATAAATGGTGAAATAAAATGGAATTCAAAGATATTGTTATGAGTAGATATGCAACAAAGAAATTTGACGGAAAAAAAATACCTCAGGAAAAAGTAGATGCATTATTTGAGATTATAAGATATGCTCCCTCTTCTAGTAATATGCAGCCGTGGAAGATTAAAGTAATTACAGATCAGGAAACAAAAGAGCTATTATCTCCTGCAACATGGAACCAGGCACAGATAACTTCATGCAGCCATTTATTGGTTTTTTGCGCTGATACAGATTTAGATACGCCGATTGAAAAACTGATAAAGTTATTGCCGCATGCAAAAGAGTATTATACTGGATTGAAAGCAAGCTTTGATAAAATGACAGAAGAACAAAAACTTTCCTGGGCGCAAAGACAATTGTTTTTAGCTTTGGGAAACGCATTAAATGGTGCAAAATCACTTGGTTTTGATTCATGCCCTATGGAGGGTTTTATTCCAGAGGAATACTCAAAAATATTAAATCTGCCAAAGAACATAGTACCTACTGCATTATGCGCAATTGGATATGCTGCTGACATCCCAAGGCCAAAAGTAAGGTTTGAGAAAACAGATGTTTTTTTCTAATTATTTTTATTTTTTTATAAATCCTTATAAATCGTTATTCTTTTCTTGAGTTCATGAAGCTTCATTTGCATCAATTCTTGTCAAGAACAGGCATTTTCAAAACAAAAAATGAATTGATTGAAACAGTAAAAAGAGGAGAAGTAACTATAGACAATGAGGTTATTGTTAATCCTATGTACAGGTTTAACCCTGCAAAAAGATCAGTTAAATATAAAGGAATAAAGCTTGAAGTCATTGACAAGATTGTTTATTACTTAGTAAACAAACCAGAAGGCTATCTTTCAACAAGACTAACTCCTCTTGATATAAAGAACAAAAAGAAGAGTGTTTTTGATTTATTGAAGGTTGATGAAAATATAAAAAGGACATTATTCTGTGTCGGAAGGCTCGATGAAGATACTTCAGGCTTATTGATAATAACAAATGACGGAAAATTAGGCTATAAAATAGCCCATCCAAAAACAAATATAAAAAAAACATATTATGCTGTTTTAGCAAAGCCGCTTCTTCCTGAACAAGCAAATAAAATAGAGGAAGGTGTCTTGATAAATCTAGAAGAAAACGGCAAATATTTCAAATATAAGACACTGCCCTGCAAGATAAAAATTATTTCGGAAAAAGCAAACAGAGAATTATTGATATCTATAACAGAAGGAAAAAAAAGAGAAGTAAGAAGGATATTTGAGACAATAGGAAATAAGGTAATTAAACTAGAGAGAATTGCGATAAGTGGGCTGAAATTAAAAGACTTAAATCTAAAACAAAGCGAATACAAAGAAGTAAATAAAGCATATATCCAGGAAAGACTTAGTGTCTAACTTTCTGTCTAAAGTTCTCCTTTTTTATTTTCTAATATGTCCCTCGCAAAAGAATACTCAGATTCCTTCAATAGATTGTATTTAAACAATCTTTCCAATATAGCTATTTCTTTTGAGAGTCTCGGATCTACTCTATATAGCATCCTTTCACCCCCAATGCAATAGTTATCATATATATATGCAGTTTGAGTATAAAAAAGTATTGTAGATAATATCAATAATCCAACAAACTAGAATTAATCTTAGTCTCTCTATATCTACAATACTCACAATCATCAGAAGAAGCAGGCATTGGTCCATCTAGTAATTTAAGTGCATCCTTCCATATCTTCTCTGCCTGCTCTACGTTCACTTCTACTTTTACAATGTTTGTATGGAATAAAAATATATTTTCAACAACTTTATCAGGGTGATAGAAAAGAAGATATGTATAGTCTTCTGTATCATATCCATTTTTTCTTAATAGAAAATTATAGAAGTCCATCTGGTTCCTATAATGCTCATGTGTATCCTCTTTTAATTCATATCCTCTTGTTTTATAATCCAGAACAATAAGCTTTTTTCCTTTGATAAGGATATTATCCACTGCTCCTTTCAAAATATTTCCTTTTTCATCTTTCCATGATATACCAATCCTATTATTCCTCCATTTGTCAAGCAGCTCTCTATTATTAAAAAGTTTAGCATCAACCTTGTGCTTCTTTAAAACAGGAGGAAGTTCATCTTTATCCAGATAAGAATCAAAGTGCTCTTTTAGAATTCTGTCCATTCCTGAAGGAAGAGAAGGAAAAATACCTTCTGGCCGTTTAATGTTCTTCTTGAGTTGTAGCCAGAAACATCTAGGGCAATCTGTCATCAAATTAATACTTGAAGGAGACAAGGAATATGACATTTATAGAAATAAATATCCTTTATTTAAATAATTCACCTAAGAATGTCCAGTGAGTCCAGTGGACTGCCTGGGTAAAATAAATTATTAAAAAAGAACAAAATCCAATAAAGAGTAAAAAGGCTGCGCAAGATACATAAAATATAAAACATTAAGTATTCCTGGTATCACCACTTCAAATATTCGTTCAGGAATTGGCTCTCTTGTTAGCCCACTTATTATAAATATTATGGTGAAATATGCTATTGAAGAGACAATTCCAAGCAAAACATAGTTAGAATGTATCAAGTAAATCGGTAGACTTATAAAAAGAACCATAAGAGCATAGACAAAAAAAGTTTTCATCTCCAGATAGCCGACGTATAACTCTGGAAGCAGACCAGCCAACAAGATAAATAGGATTTCTCCTGTAAGGCCATCATGCCAATCAATAATAAATGCAAAAAAATATATGTGTCCTAAGTTAATTTTTGGAAATCCTTTATAATGACGGTAATGAATATATGCAGACAAAAACAATATCGCCAGATAAATTAAAATTCTCCTGAAAAAAATAAGAATATATGCAATTAATAAAAACAAGGAGATTAAAACAAAAATAGGCTTTTTTTTAAATGAGTTAAATAATTTTTTTGAAGAGATTCCCATAAATAAAAAAAGATAAAGAAAGTTTAAAAAAATATCTGTTAGAATTGAGTCTTTTTTCCCATGTGCTTCAAAATATTATTTTTATACCTTTGAGGAGCATCATATTTAGTACATAATTCAATATAATCTGATTTTACTTTTTCAATAGTAGGATGTTTTATTCCCTTTAATTTAGCAAATATCAAAGGATCTTCAATTGCTGCCCTACCTATCATTGCTCCTTGTACTCCAATTGATTTGAGAAATTTTATATTCTCCTTTGTCATTATATCTCCGTTTGCAATAATTTTTTTTCCTGTTTTAACGCATTCTTCATAGATAGAAAAATCAGCTGGCTCTTTATATATCTGCTTTCCATGTCTTGCATGCACTATAAAAAAATCAGCATCAACCTCTTTTATTAAATTAAGATAAACCTTTTTCTCTTTTTCATATTCATTTAATCCTAATCTCAATTTGATTGAGATAGGATAGCTGAATTTTTTTATTAATTCAATCATCCTTTTTACTTTACTTATCCTCTTTATCATAGCACAACCTTGTCCTAATCTGATTATATTGGGATTTGGGCAGCCTAAATTCAGATTAAATCCTGAAAATCCTTTTTTGGGCTTGAAATTTTTCAGGAAAAGCTCTAGTTTGTCCTCTTTTGTCCCTATTAGCTGGATTTGTGTTGGTGTGTTATCTTTAAAATCTAATCTTGAAAGAGTATTCTCATTATTATCTGCCAGTGCTTCTATACTAATCATCTCTGTAAAAGTCATATCACATCCATATTTATGACAGATTGATCTAAACGCATTATCTGTCATATTTTCTATCGGTGCAAGCATGTAAATGAACGTCATGAATAGAAGTATCTACAAGAAGTATATAAATCTCTTTGCCTTAATTATAAAAAGGGCATGTCTTGCATTGGTCTGAAACAATTTCAGTTATTTCTGCAGGGCAGTCTGGAAAAGTCCCCTTGCAATTAGGATAATGTTTGCTTCTCCCAAATCTATCTTGGGCCGTTGCCCATTTTGGAACAACAACATGTGTCTTTTTATGGCTTGGTGATTTACCCATAAGAAAAGGATTTATTTTGTAGAATATAAGTTTTGCTGATTTTTAAATACTTAAAAAGATATATAGAGATATAGGTTAAATTTATAAAACTATAAAAAACCCTTATATATGGTGATGTTATTATGGCAGCAACTCCGAAAGGACCACAAAAAGTTAGAATAGATTATAATATTGATAAGCCAACATATGATGCATTTGTAAGGCAATGCTCCAGTAAAGGATATGCGCCTGGAATAGTTGTAGAAAAGTTTATGAAAAAATACACAGAAACAGGGCAGATTTAGTTATTATTTTTTCAATTTATTAAAAAATTAAAAGATAGGTTCACATGAGTTATGTAGCAAAAAGCCTTCTTCATCAAACAGCTTTTCACAGCAGTTTCCTTTGTGGCATTCTATTATTTGTTTCATTTCAATCACCTCACGATAAAATAAGTAAGGAGAATAACTTATTTAATTATTAGGTATAATTATTAAATAAAAGATTTAATAGAGTTTAGAATTATTATTTTTTAATTTCTGTTTCAGGAATATACTTATGCAAAAGATTATACACTTTATAAACAAAAAGCAGTAGAAATATATTTGAGACAAAAGTAAAAATAGAAAAAGTAATACTTGGAAATTCAAAATAAACAGCAGCTTTTGCAAAAAAACCAAAGTAAAGGCTCAATACAAGAAAAATTATAGTTGTCTTAAAAAGGTCATATCTTTTGAATTTTTGAAGTTTTTCTGATAAAAAAGGCAGTTGGATTGCTCTATCTAAAAAAACCAAATCAAAAAAAACAAAAGTGATAAAAGAAATACAAAGTATCTCCAGAATAAAATTTAATGCTAAAAGTATGTTTTCTACTAACAAAAGATTCATAAAACGATTTATATATATAAAGTATAAAAAGTTTATCTTGCTTTTTTAATAAAATAAACTACTCCAAAGAAGTTAATAAAATTAATAAGTAATTATAACTATTCTATTTTTATGGCAAAAATAAAATCAAATAAAATAAAAGACTGCCCTCCTGAAAATGTTTTCTGGCTTTGTACTGGAGTAACACTAAAAAATATTGAAGAATTAAAAAAGGCTTTAAAAACAATGGAAGATGGTGTTTTTAATTATCACGTGAATGCAGAAAAAAATGACTTTGCAAACTGGATAAAAGATATTTTTAAGGACATTAAATTGGCAGAAAGATTACAGAAGGTAAAAAGCAAAGAAGATTATGTTAAAATAATAGAAGGAGATACTAAAAAGCCTGAGCCAAAAAGAAAACAAAAAAGGAAAGGACAAAAAAAGACTTAATTATAATTTTGTTTAACATATTTTTCTAGTTTGTCAAATCCTTCATTTAATGCATGCTCTGATGCTGCAAATACAACCCTAAAGTGATTTGTATTTTCTTTTTGGCCAAACCCAGAGCCATGAACAAATAATACTCCTTCTTCTTTCAGCAAATCAAGCACAAATTTTTTATCAGATTCAATCTCAAACTCTATTTTAGGAAAAGCATAAAATGCACCTCTTGGCTTTACACAACTTATTCCTTCTATTTCATTAAGCCGTTTATAAGTTATATCTCTTCTAGTTTTTAGTTTATTATTCATGTCTTTTATATGATCTTGAGGTCCCTCTAATGCAGGTTTTACTGCATATTGCATAGGATGACTAATTGACAATCTTGCTCTGGCCAATTGTTTTACTGCTTCTTGAAATTTACTCATTTTTTCTTTTTTCCCAGAAAACATTGCCCAGCCTATTCTCCAGCCAGGACATAAATAATTTTTTGACAAAGTATTAAATGTAACTACAGGAATATCATCTGTCAAAGAACCAATAGGATGAAATTTGAAATCTTCATCAAAGATGATCTTATCATAAGTTTCATCAGAAAAAATAGGAAGATTATATTCTCCAGCCAGGTCAATTATTTTTTTCAATGTATCCTTTGTATATAAAGCTCCTGTGGGATTATTAGGATTTATTATACAAATTGCTTTTGTTTTATTGTTAATTTTTTTTCTCATATCGTCTAAATCAGGCTGCCATTCGTTTTCTTCGTCAAGCTCATACTCGTTTTCCTTGCCTTCTAAATAATTTATTACTGCATTATAGAGAGGATATCCTGGCTTTGGTGTTAAAACATTATCTCCAGAGTTCATTATTGCACCAAGGGCCATTGTAATTCCCTCGCTTCCTCCTGAACTAATAATAACCTCCTCTGCAGATACCTCTTTAACTCCTCTTTGTACTGCTTCTTTTGCTATGGCTTCTCTAGCTTCTTTTACTCCCATTGAATCTGCATAACTAGAGCTATTCTTCCAGTTATTTTCAACTGCTCTTATCATATGTTCTGGTGTAGAAAAATCATATTTTAAAGGATCTCCTATATTAAGATAAATCACTTTTTTTCCTTGTTTCTCTAGATTTTGTGCTTCAACAGCAACGTCTCTTATTGCATATTGGATTTTTTCTGTCCTATCAGAAGGAATTATTTCTTTCATGGTTAAACCTCAATAAAGAAGATTATAAAAAACATATATAAACCTTTAGTTTAACATCAATAATAAAAATAAATCATAAATTATTTTTTTAAGAATTACTTTAACTAAAATAGAAGTCAAAACAATATTTATATATTAAAGGATTTTAATAAGGAAAATGAAAAAGAAAATTTTAACAATTTTAATAATACTCCTCATTATAGGAGTTGTTGGATCTGCAACAATGCTTTTTATTTTTCCATATATACCTAATCAACCTCCAAAGGCAGATGATAGTGGTTTAACAGAAGAGGGAATAAAGAATGTTGTAAATGCGAATAATCAGTTTGCATTTGATTTATATTCTGAATTGAGTAAAACTGAAAGAGAGAACTTATTTTATTCTCCCTATAGTATTTCTACGGCAATTGCAATGACTTATGAAGGCGCTAAAGGAGAAACAGCAGATGAAATAAAAAATGTTTTTCATTTTCCAGAAAGTGAAATATTAAGACCTAATTTTGCAGCTATTTATAACAGAGTTAACAGGGGTAGTAAGGACTATGAGTTAAGAACTGGAAATGCTATATGGACTCAGAAAGATTTTCCGCTTCTGGAAGATTATACAAGCAGGGTTGAAAAATATTATGGGGGAAAAGCAACAAATTTAGATTTTGTTTCTGAAACAGAAAAATCAAGGCAGACAATAAATATGTTTATTGAAGAACAGACTAATAATAAAATAAAGGATTTAATTCCCCCTGATGTATTGAATCAAATGACTAGATTAGTTCTCACAAACGCAATTTATTTTAAAGGAACTTGGGAATGGGAGTTTGATAAAGCAGATACAAGAGAACAAGAGTTTAAGATAACAAAGGATAATATTGTAAATACTCCAATGATGTATATGGATCCAGATAAAGCAAGATTTAACTATGCAGAATTGGAAAAATTGCAGATTTTAGAGCTGCCTTACAAAGGAGATAAGATCTCAATGTTGATTTTATTGCCGAGACAAGGACAAGGTTATGATTATGAAACAGATAAAAGAATTGTTTTTGATTACACTCTTGAGGATATGGAATTATCTGCTGAAAAACTCAATGAATACAAAAATCAGATGCAAGAAACAAAAATGGATGCCATTTATCTGCCAAAATTCGAGTTTGATACAAAGTATTTTATGAAAGAAACATTAATTAAAATGGGAATGCCAACTGCATTCGATGATATTAAGGCAGACTTTTCAGGAATGACTGGAAGTAATAATTTGTATATTTCAAGTGTAATTCATCAGGCTTATGTAAAAGTTGATGAAGAAGGAACAGAAGCAGCAGCTGCCACTGCAGTTATAATGACCTTAAAAAGTGCTCCGCGAACAAATATTTTCAGAGCTGATCACCCTTTTATCTTCATAATTCAAGATAAAGAAACAGGCAATATATTATTTTTAGGCAAAGTGGTTGATCCAACTAAATAAATTATTTTATTATATTTTAGAAAAATATTTAAACTGAATTCATTAAAGATAAAAATATGGAAGAAAAACATCATAAGCATCATAAAAGGCATGTTATGCTAAAGGGAATAGCCCTGCATCTTTTTGTTTATATAATACTTGCTTTGACATTGATTTTTCTGGGTGTCCCAAATGAAGTTGTTTTCATTGTAATAATGATTTTGTTATGGGGGCTTTTCGTAATAAGCTATTCTCATTATAAAAGAAAATAATTTAATTGTTTTATTCTTCTACTTTTTTTCTCACAAGCTTCTGAAGGAAATATGCAGAAAAAGACGATAAAATAATACTATATAATATAAAAATAAAAATTAGATCTATTATTATGTTTGGAAAACCAATGCTATTGTTAAATAAGATAAGAGCTAAAGCCGCAACAGCTACACCTTTTGGGCTTGTAAAAGAGATGAAAATCATTTCTTTAATATTAATATCATGATGTGAAAGACTCAAGAAAAGTGAGAAAAATCTTATTAATATCATTATTACAAACAAGATAAATGAATATAAAATAAATTTAGGTTCAAAACGCAATGGAAGAACAAAACCTAATAAGATTAGTATAATATTCTCCAAGATTGAGGAAAGATATTTTGAAAAAGTCTGCATCTCTTTTTTCTTCCTGAAAGTGACTCTTTCAAAAAGCAGGCTATATGCTGCTACTGCAAAAATGCCATTTGCATTCAATAATTCTGCAGTAAAATATGAAAGAAGCATAAAAAAAAGCAAAGATATATTTGAAAGCCAAGCAACATGAAAATTTCTAAGGGCTCTGAATACAATCAATGCAACTAAAAGCCCTATACCAAACCCAAGTGCTATCTCCAATAAAAAAGGATATGCGCTGCTGAAAAAATCAATTAAAATTTTGTCTTCAAATTTAATAAAGTTAAGTAACATTATAACAAGCAAAATAATTATTGGCGTGGCTATTAGAGTCTCATATTTCAATATTTCCATAATCCTATTTTCCTTATTTTTTATTAGAGGAAAAAACAGAGTAAAATCTGTGCTTGAGACAACTAATGCGAAGATAAAACAAACAACAACATTAGTAATATTAAAAAACAAATGTGTAAAAACTCCTAAAAACATTATGTTCATAATAATAAAAAAAAGTGCCAATTTGAATGCCAATTCTGAATAAGTATCTAGTTCATGATATGAAAACTGAGAAAGGCTGTTGAACACAACAAAAATTAAAACAAGTATTAATATACTTAATAAAAAGTTAGGAGAAAGATAAAATAGCTGCTGGTTATTTATATAAATATTATTAAGAATAAAACCTGTCACAATCAATAATATGGCAGTAGGGAGCCTAAAAATCTTTGAGATATATGCTATTAAAAATCCTATACCTATGATTATAATAATTTTTGAAAGAAACTCTACCTCTATCATAAATTAATAGTTTAAGTAAAGTGGTTTATAAATTTTTTCTTGATTAGATTATATTAAATTATGCCTAGATTTTTTTGGTTCTCTCTTTCTTCTTTGAAAAATATTCTTCTTTTTTATATACTCTTAAAAAATTGCCACTACCTACCCAAACAATTTTATCATTTTCCTTCAAATCTGCTACTAATACTATTTCTTTTTCTAAACTTAATCTGTTCTGATTTCCATCAAGTTTCGTTGTTTGATATTCATTATAATGAAAATTAGGTGTGTTTGCAGAAATAGCATCACATAGTTCTAAATAACCTATACCTATTTCAGATTCTTCTGAAGAAATGGCTTTATAGTATAATATTCTATTATTAAGATCTGGTTTTTGTCCTATTTCAGCTAACCTTGCTTTTAATATATCTTCTAAAGATGAGATAAAATTTAATCTGACTGTTCTAGGAGACTGTTCTCCAACTATAAGATCTATTCCCCTTGAAGAGGAGTAATACTCTCCTGCATATTTTGTCAATATTGGAAAGTGAAATTGTTGATATTGTTGTTTCATAAATGGCCTTTTCTTTGTTTTTATATATAAATATATGTAATTTCTATCATTACCAAAACTATTTAAACTGCCTTTTTTTACATTTTAAAATGAGAGTAATTTATATTACTACAAGGAATGCTGGTGAAGCAAAAAAGATTTCTGCTCATTTGTTAAAAAAAAAGTTGATTGCTTGCGCAAATATTTTTCCTATTGAAAGCATGTACTCATGGAAAGGTGAAATACAGGAAGACCTTGAGTTTGTTGTTTTAGCAAAAACAATTGATGTAAATTATGACAAAGTTGAAAAAGAAATTAAAAAGATGCATAGTTATGATATTCCTGCTATTTATTCTTGGAAAATTGATAAAATAAACAAGGACTATTTGAAGTGGGTTGAAAAAGGGACATCAAGAAAGTGACTAATGTATGAAAGACCATTTGATTTCTGAAGCATCCTTTAAGCAGCATAATGATCCCTTTGGAAAATGTATGTACTGTACAGATCCATTCGGATTGGAAGACAAATGGAAAATATTGCCTTTTGGATTTAACACCTATGTAAGTGTTGTATGCTCTGCATGTAAAAAAGAGCATAGGTTCAAAGATCAGAATATTACTACAATAGAAGACGTTATAGAAAAATTAAAAAAAAACAGATAGTTATTTTTTCTTAGTTGTTTTTTTCTTGATTTTTTTCTGTATTTTCTTTTCTAGTTTTTCAACTTCTGCAACAAGCTCTTTAGTTAAACGCTCTGCATCTTTTTTTAATAATTTTCCTTTTTCTGCTAATGAATGCGCTGCTTTTTTTATTTTGTCTCTATTTTTATAGGCTAATCCTGCAGCAGCTCCTGTAGCAGCTATACCTAATCCCAACAAGAAAAACTTTTTTGCTGTATTTTTCATTAAAACACCTCTTAACAATTTTGTTTTACTTATCTTATTGACATTACTGTTTTTAAAAGTTTTGTTTTTGAAAAAATCAAATAAAACAGAGAAATAATCTTATTCTTCTATTCGTCACTCAATAATATTTTCATCATTTCTGCAAATGCAGATCTTGTAATAAAAACACCATTTGCCACTCCTATTAAAGAAGTTATTGCAAAACCTTTCAAAAGCCCTGCTCCTGCAAATAACAAAGGAGCCATAGCAGCTACTGTTGCTAAAAAAGAAACAAAAACTATAAAAAATGCTTTTTTCATCCTTTGTGCCCAAGTCAAGAATCTATCCTCCTCATCTTCTTCATTTTCATTCCCTAATATCTCATCAGTTATAATAATCTGGTCATCTACTCCTGTTCCAATAGCTACTATTATACCTGCTATTCCTGCAATATCAATGTTTTGCTTTAGCAAAGAGGCAATTCCTAATATAAGAAGGATTTCTGAAGTTATCATTGTAATTATAGGCAAGGATATTATTACTTTTTTATATCTTAAAATAACAATTAAGACAACAATAAGTTCAGAGATAATTGCAATATAGATTGCATTTGTCAAAAATTCTTTTCCAAGTGAAGGAGATAGAGCATCTGTTTTTATTATCTCTAATTTTACAGGAAGGCTTCCTGTAATCAAAATTGTCTGGAGTCTTTTCATATTTTTTTGTGTTTCAACAATCGCTTCCTGTCTATTCCTCCCAACTCCTGATCCGGAAATCTGAATATCTGTTGTTGGATTACCTTTCAATTCTGCACCTATCCTCAGAGAATCAACAAGCGAATCATCTAAGTATAAGTCTATATCTTGAGATAAATATGCTTGCCCAAAAGTATCATATACAATATCCAGCTTGCCTGTCTCTGTTGCCTGTCTATCTGCTGCTTCTTTGCTTAAAGTAATTGAAAATCTAAATCTACATGAATAGCCATCTGATGCCTGTCTACATCCATATTGAGGATCAATTCCAGAACATTCTGCTGTCCTGCAAACATAAGTTATATCCCTTCCACCCAAAAATACTGTCTCATTTCCTATCTTTGCTTCAAATTTCCCTTGTTTTGCCAACAATTCTTTTACTTCCTCTTCATTTGCACCTGCAATTTCAACAATAATAAACTGATTTCCGGATAGGTCATTAGCTGACCTTATTGTTGTATCGCTCAAGCCAAATACATTTAATCTCTCTTGCATATTTTTCAATAAAATCTCCATATCGCTGCTAGATAGCTTTGTCTCTGGCTGCAAAACAACTCTAGTGCCTCCTTGAAGATCAAGCCCAAGCAAAATATTGCTTTTAGGGGCATCATAGATCCTTAGCCCAAGATTTTCTTTTGTAGTGAATTTTGCAACATAATTTTTTGTTGCCATAAAAAACAAAAACTTTGATTTTTCTGTTTTAATGATCAAAGAGGTATTTTCAGGTATGTTGCTAACAATATCTTCAAATTCAGCCACACTATTTACTGGGATTCTATTTATTTCTGTAATCCTTTCCCTGCTCATAGGAACTTCATTAGGGCTAGGAGAAACCATTCCTGCAAGATATGCCGTACTATTCAATGTTACTGTCCTTATTGCAACTCCTTTTGTAAAAGGATTAGGATTAATAGCAATTATAGTTAGTATCAAAAATACAAAATAAATCCAAATTTTTCCATTGGTGAACAATTTTTTAAGCTTTGACATTTTTTTCTTTCCTTTCAAAATGGATTTTTAGTAATGCTACATTTCCTATCCAGGTTGTTATGATATCAATTAAAAGACCAACAACAATTATAAGCATAATCTGCTTAAGAACCATATTGTTTGTTAATAGAAATGAGGCACCCATAGCCGCAATTCCTGTAAAAGACATAGTAAGCCCTGTTTTCATTGCTCTAAATAATGCTTTATCTTTATCATCTTTTTTTTCTTTCAAAAGTTTTGTAGACAATAAAATACTTGTATCAAGTGAATAATCTATAAGCATAAGATAAGCTGCAATTCCTCCTGCTGTCAACCTTATTCCTATGATGTTCATAATTCCAAGAGTAATAAATATGTTTAAAAATGCAGATAATAATGCTGCAAAAGTCGCATAAAAATTCCTAAAATAAAGATGGAATACTACTCCCATTAAAAAGAAAGCTATTGTCAAAACAATAAACATCTCCTTAAAAAAGCTTTCTCCAAGGGATGAACCCATTGTTTCTATGCTATAATCATCTTTTTCAAGAACTCCAATCTTTTCCTGAACTGCAGAAATCAAATTTGTACCCTCAACATCTGACGCTTCAATGATTATTCCATTGATTTTGCCGCTTGACTCAATTGTCCTTATATTCAAAGATGCCTTTGGATATCTTTCATTTAAAAAAGATTCTAGTTCATTAAGATTAGAATATGTTGTTGTTATGCTTAACGAGATTCCTCCTTTCAAAGACACATCTCTTTGTGTAAAGTCTCCTGTCTTGAAATAAGTGTATCCTATTGAGCCTATTGCGAAAAGTGTCAAGAAAACAACAATCAGAGATAATTTTTTATATTCTTTAATATATATATCTTTTAATTTTTTTTTAAATATTTGTTTAGAATCTTTAGAATCAGATGCATTTTCTTTCTGAGAAATTTTAATTTCTTTCTTTTCTTTATTCCCCACTGTCTTATGCTTCTTCGACATTACATAACGCAGAAACAAAATAGAATTTATAAAGGTTTTTAAT
>CAYMPC010000010.1:0-26797 GCA_964392465.1 uncultured Methanosarcinales archaeon
TCTGATAAACTTGGCGCAAGTAAACTTTCTCTGTTACCTCTTGTACCACTAGGAAAAGCAAAAAATTTTTCAGATGAATTTTTTCTTAATCAAGAGATATTAGAGGAGATAATTGAAATAACGAATGCAGTTAAAAAAGAAGATGGGCCTTATTTATCCTTGGGATTAGGGTTTGGGGTTAGTAAAACTTCTGCAAATCGTTTTTTCTTTGGATATAATAATTCATGGGTTAAAACAAAAACATTATGTCCTGCAATAAATGGAGAATATGCTGCTATCAACCTTGCTGAAAATAGTGTTTACATGTGTTTCAAAGTAATGAATGAGCCATTGGCTAAAATAGGAGAGATAAATGAAGATGGAGAAATTATCTTGAACATGCAATATGATTTGAGCCCACAAAAATTAATAAACAACTTAGAGGGAATCTGTGGTGAATGCGATATAAAAGAAAAATGCTTAGGTGGATGCAGGACACAAGCAATTGCTTTTGCAATGAAATACAAGCCTAATCTGCTTATTGAAAATGCTTTATATGCAGGTCAACCATTTTGTAGGTATCCAATAAAATGAAAAAATAGGAATTTAATTCAAAAATTATATAAAAACAATGAAATTAAGGTGATAAATATGGCAGAATTACAAAATGCAAAAGGAGTCAGGGATTTTCTTCCTGAAGAAATGATACTAAGACAAAAGATAATTAATGAACTTAAGGCAATTTTTGAACTTTACGGTTATAATCCTTTAGAGACACCTGCAATTGAGAGACTTGACATACTAACCTCTAAATTTGCAGGAGGAGAGGAAATTTTAAAAGAGATTTTTAAAGTAGAGGATCAAGGGGGAAGAGAATTAGGATTAAGATATGATTTAACAGTCCCAATGTGCAAAGTAGTTGGAATGAATCCAAACTTAAATCTGCCTTTCAAGAGATATCAAATTCAGGAAGTTTATAGAGATGGCCCTATTAAGCTTGGAAGATACAGGAGCTTTATTCAATGTGATATTGATGTTGTTGGTCCAAAGTCAATGTTGGCTGAAGCAGAGATTCTTTCAATAATCGAAACCTTCTTTTCAAAATATTTTAAGTTTGTTATTAAAGTAAATAACAGGAAATTATTGAATAGTATAATTGAATATTCAGGTATAAAAAAAGATAAGATGGCTGCAATATTATCCATAGACAAATTGGAAAAGATTGGTGCTTCTGGAGTAAAAAAAGAATTGAAGGAAAAAGGTTTTTCTGACAAAGAAATATCTAGTCTTATAACTATTCTTGAGACAAAGGGTAAAAATATTGAGATAGTGGAAAAACTTGAAAAAATACTAAAAAGCGAAGAAGGAAAAGAGGGAATAAACGAATTAAAAGAGCTTTTTGAATATTGTGAGTTAAGTGGCTTAAAAAATGTTGTTCTGGATATCTCTCTTGCAAGAGGTCTAGAATACTATACTGGTCCTGTGTTTGAAGTATTTTTAAAAGATTCTGAGATAAAAAGTTCTCTTGCTGGAGGAGGAAGATATGATAAAATGATTTCCGGGTTTTTAGGAAGTGGAGAATATCCTGCAACAGGAATAAGTTTTGGAATTGAGCCTATTTTTGAGGCATTAAAGCTTGAAAAAAAAATAGAAGAAAAAAAGACAGTGACTAAGGTTTTCATAATCCCTATAAAAACAATAAAAGAATCAACAAAAATAGCAAAGGAATTGAGAATTAATAATATTGCGACTGAAATAGATCTTATGGAGAGAGGCATCAGCAAGAATCTAAATTATGCGAATGCAATGTCCATTCCCTATGTACTTTTCATAGGAGAAAAAGAGTTAGCAGAAAAAAAAGTGAAATTAAGGGATATGAAAACAGGAAAAGAAGAGATGTTATCTGTTGAGACAGTAATAAAAAAGCTGAAGTGAAATGCAAGAAAATAGGGATAAGTTAAAACTCATACTCTTTTTGATGACCTTGGGTTCATCAATGTATGGTATTTTTACTCCTATTTATTATTTAGATCAAGGAGTTAGTTATCAAAGGATTGTTTCTTTTATGTTGTTCTGGTGTTTAGGAGGAGTAATTTCAGGAGCATTTGGAAATTACATTATCCATAAATTTGGAATTAAGAGTTTTATTGTTTCAAGAGGATTATTTGAGCCGATTTTGGTTCTTCTCATAAATAACTATCCTTATCTAAAATATCCTCCTGAAATTCAAGGATTTTTTTCTGGAAGCATAGCACTTGCATTCTGGATCTCAATGGATTCTTTGACAGTAAAAACAACAGAATTAGGAAACAGAGGAAAACAGCAGAGCGGCATTTATTCAGGCATGTGGATAGCAAGTATTATAGCTCCGTTTATAGGCGGATTTATAATAAATTGGGTTGGTTATTCAACATTATTTATTTTATCTTTGTTACTTATTTTATTAGGTGGCATAATTAGTTTCAAATTAAAATTAGATATACCAACCACAAAAAAAATCAAATTTACACCTAATTTTAAAGGAGACTTTGGTTCTCATATGACTCTAGTTTTTTTAAGAGGAATAACTTTTGGAATGGCAGGATGGCTTTTCCCCTTAATAATATATAATCTAACTAAGAGTGTTGTTATCTTAGGAACCTTCGGAACTATTTTTAGTATAATTGCTCTTGTGGGAAATACCATAAGCGGTTATCTTATAGATAAACATCATAAAAAGGCAATATTAGTCTTTTTTTTAGCTAGTTTTATTACTTGGATAATAACAGGTTTTTTTTCAGGAAAGGAGATATTCTTTCTTTTAGCCTTAATAAGCCTTTTTTATAACTTAATTAACATAAGCCTTAATGTTCTCTTCTTTAATGCCATCGAAAAAAAGACAGACATGGTTCATTTAGTTTCAGAAAGAATAGTTGCTTTTTCAATCGGGGGAATGCTTGTTTTTGCATTACATTTTATTTTTTCTTACAATATTATCTTTATTATTTGCGGGCTTTCTGTTGCTCTCTCAATACCTTTCATTAAGAAAGCATGAAATCAAAAGATTAATTTCATAAACTTAATAAATAACAAATTTTATACTATTCTTATGAGTGACATTTCAACTCTTTTTTTTGATATTCCTCCACAACTAAGTGAAGAAATAGAGAGAGAATGGTTAATTTTGCCAAAAGGACTAACTTCTTTTAACCAGGTAATTACAGAGCAACATAAGCCATGGGAGTATATGTATCGGGGGAGATTATATCATGGCATGTATTCACATCGTATAAGGCGTTCTTTGCCTCCTGAAGCAAATAGTGTTATAAGAAGATTAAAAACAGAACCCTATTCCAGGGAAGTTGCGGGGGGAGGATACAAACACAGATTTTAAATCTTTGTAGTTACAATAGGTATTTCTTCTACAATAACAGTATGTTCTGCCTGGCTTACTAATCCTTTTCTTTGATCAGGCAAAGGAGGATATGATCTTATTACTCCGAGCTGCAATAATTCTCTTAATGCAAAATTGACTTTTGGTTCTGGAAATTTTTTAGTGAGCCATCTTGTTGTGAAAGGCATTTGTTTATATTTTTCAATTTCACTTAATATCTGTCTTGTTATTATGTTTCTTACAGGTTTTCTTGTAATTTGTGAAAAAATATTACCTGCGCCGCTTTCATAAATCACTCCTGCTCCAGAGGATGCAAATGGTTCTATAGCTATTATCATGCCTTTTTCTAATCTAGTCCTGTCTCCAGTATCAAAATTAGGAATACTGGGCTTATCATGAAAAACAAATTGAGATAATCCATGTCCTGAAAGGTTTCTTACTGGAGCGAATCCATATTTTACAATAGTATCATGAATTACACTTCCTATTTCTGAAATTGTTATTCCTGGCTTTATTATCTTAATTGCATTATTCAAAGCTTCTCTGGATGCTTCAGCAAGTTTTTCATTATCTCCTAGATCAACAGTTATAGCAGTATCACCAATATATCCATCTATCATTACCCCAACATCAAGTTTTGCAATATCTCCTTTTTTGAAAATAATAGTATCCTTTGGTTCTGCACAATAATGTGCTGCTATCTCATTCAAAGAAATCTGTGGAGGAAAAGCAAACTCGCCTCCTAATTCAATAATTTTTTGTTCTACTTTTTCAGTTACTTCTAGTAAAGATGCGCCCTCTTTAATCAAAGATGCACCATAATCTCTAGCAATTGCTGCAATCCTTCCTGCCTGGATATATTTTTCTTTTGCTTCCATAAAAAGGGAAAAATAAGTATTCTTTATAAATTTAAAGCCCCTTATAGTAATTATGAAACTAATAAAAGAGAAACAAGATCTTTTAAATGAGTTAAGGAGAATGGGCATAAAAGATGAAAGAGTACTTAATGCCATTAAAAAAATCAAAAGAGAACTTTTTATCGATAAAAAGTTTATAGATGCCACATATAAAAACTACCCTCTTCCAATAGGATATAATCAGACAATAAGTCAGCCTTATACTGTAGCTTTTATGATTGAATTGCTAAACATAACACCTGGCAACAGGATATTGGAAATAGGAAGTGGCTCTGGATATAATGCTGCTGTAATCTCTCTCTTGAATGGAAAAAAAGGAATTGTATTTAGTATGGAGATAATAAAAGGATTGGCTAAATTTGCAAGAGAAAATCTAAAAAAAGCTGGAATAAATAATGTAAAAATAATAAACAAAGACGGATGCTATGGTTATAAAAAAGAAGCTCCTTTTGATAAGATAATACTAACTGCCTTTTCTCCTGAAATTCCCTTTAATCTAATTGCACAATTATCAGAAAAAGGAATTTTGGTTATGCCTTTAGCAAAAAGAGTTAGTCAAATAATGATAAAAATCATAAAAAAAGATGAAAAAATATTTATAACAAACCATGGCTATTTTTCATTTGTTCCTTTGACAGGAAACATTAATGCATTAAAAAGACAATAAAAATTTAAATATACTTGTTTAACCTGTTAGTATGATATTTTTATTTGAGGTAATACAGGCAACACTAAGCGAGATATTTAAAGGAATAAGTATGACGTTGGTAAAAGTTTTTTTTGCCATTACTATTTTTTTAGTAGGTTTTATAATTGGTAAATTGTTAGGAAGAATCTTATTGAAATTCCTTAACGAAATCGAATTAAACAAATGGTTTAGAGATTCGTTGCATCTAAAAGTAAACGCTGAGCATATCTTAAGCGATTTCCTTTCTTATTTCATCTATTTTATAGCATTAATCGCTGCTTTGGAAGAGATGGGAGTTGCCAATGTTGTTCTGTATATATTATCAATCTCAATTGTCATATTGATACTCATATCTTTCTTTCTAGCTGTTAGAGATATCATACCAAATTTCATTGCAGGATTATATTTATATAGCAGAGAGAACCTAAAGCAGAACTCTAGGATTGAAATTGATGAAATAAAAGGAGAACTGGTTCATATAGATTTATTTCATATAAAAATTAAGACAAAAAAGGGAGATCTTATTTATATTCCAAATTCTCGCGCTATGAAATCAAAGATAATTATTAAGAAAAGTTAAGCATTTAAAGCTTCTAGCATAGAGACTAAGTTCCATATCTGGGTTCTTGTATATGCCTGGATATTATTGTCATCGGATATTTCTTCTAATATGCTGAGTGCCTTATTTATCCTTAAGGAACTGTCGTTTTTTTCCTGAAGAGAACTAATAATTGTCTCAATTTTCAATTTTACATTTCTTGGAACCGTGTTATCGCTCAAAAGTTCACTCATAGATTCTATAACTTCATTTATTTCTGATTCTGGCATTTTAATCACTTTTCGCTATTTTTCATTTCTTCTAAAACTTCCTGTTGCAATTCTGTTGCTTTTGCACGAAGTTTTTCTTCTTGTTTTTCTATTGTTTTTAATCTTAGATCTACAATCTCTTTTTTTTCATTTAGATCTTTTTTGACATCTTCTTTTGAAGAAGCAACCATAATATTTCCTATAATCCTGAAAACTTGTTCTGTTTTATCTATTTGGGAACTGGCATTTTCAATCTCTAAATTTTGTGATTGGAACTGTTGTTTTTGGCCAATTAAAGTGTTTATGTTCTGTTCGAGATTCTGTAACTGGTTGATCTTTTCCTGAGTTTCTTTTTTCATTTTATTATTGCCCTTGTTTTTTCATATGTTTCAATTATTTTTAGAATTGTGTTCAGAAATGACCTCATGCTTACCGGATCCTTTGCCCTCACGTTAAAGACCAGTGAATACTCCTTATTTTCCTTTTTGATTTTTTTTATTTTACAATATGCTCTATCAGATTCCAGTTTCTCTGATAAAAACAATTTATAAATTTCATCCACTCTGTCTTGTATTTTTAAAGAGCAGACAATCATCTTGCTTTTACGTGTGTAACTGTGGTTCTGGATTTGTACAATAATTTTGATCCACAATAAACACATCTCACTCTTTTTCTTAATGTGGAATCTTCAATTTCTTTATTGCATTGGAAGCACTTGTATAATACCATTTTATAGAGTATAAGCTTTACCTGTAAAGGTTGAGTTGCATTTTTTGCAATACCAGACACCTGCAGATTTTCTTTTTGCACTTATTTTTTTACAGTAAGGGCATTTGTGCAGGGATCTCTGTTTTTCTTCCAGTTGTCCAAACATGAATTTGGTTCTTCTACCATAACGAGGACCGAATCTTTTTGTGGATGTAGGGACGTCTTTTGCCATGATTTTCTGGAAATCCCAGATATTTAAATACTTAACTATAAGATAGAGGATAGACTATCTAGTTAATTGTGTTTTTTGTGCTTCAAACATGATGAGAATTTGTTGCGAAGCAACGTGCCCTTTATGGGCACTAATCCCCTTTAACGCTGATAAAGTTTGAGTGGGACCGCCCGGACTTTCAGGGCTTTTTACGCACTTATCGTGTGGTGGGGTTTTACCCGCCCTCTTTTCCACGAGTGCTTTTTGTAAAAGGCCTCATTTGAACCGGGGTCTCGTCGTCCCAAGCGACGGATGATAGCCAAGCTACAACACGGCCCCTTAATCTATCAAGAAAAAGTGTTTTCATTTTAAATATATCGGTATTAGGGGTATTAGGTTATTATCATCAACTTATTATTTTATTATTTAGGATTTTAGGATTCACCAAATATTATAAAAACAGAAGTAAAATCCAATATAAAATGAAACTTGTTATCTTCGATTATGATGGTGTTTTAGTTGATTCTTTTGAAGCAACTATGAAAATATATCTTGATATTTCCAATGAGTTTAAATTAAATCTGCCAGAAAGTCCAGAATATTTTAAAGAACTGTTTGAATTAGATTGGAGAGAAACAATAAAAAAACTAAAGCTTTATGAGAAAAAAAAGTTAGATAAAATAAATGAGATTTACATTAACGGCTTAAAAAAATATGATTACCTAATTAAGCCTTATCCTAATATTAATCATGTGCTAGAAAAATTGTCTGAGAAATATACTCTTGCAGTTGCCTCAAATAATATAAGGCAGGAACTTGAATACAGGTTAAATAAATTTAATCTGATAAAATATTTTACTTTGGTTTTAGGAGAAGAAGACGGGGAATTAAAACCAAGCCCGGATTTGTTGCTCAAATGTATGAAAAGACTAAATGCTTCTCCAAAAGAAACTTCTTTTATAGGGGATATGGATGGAGACATTAAAGCAGGAAGAGCCGCAAAAATAGGAAAGATTATTGCAGTTACTTATGGTTTTCATGAGAAGCACAAAATAAAAGATGCAGACGTGATTGTTGAGACACCAGAGGAGCTTTTAGATAAATTATTTTAATTAATAATATAAAATAATCATATCTGGGTTTTAATTAAGGTTATTACTAGCCCAGAAACAAAAGGAATAAAAAAATTATCGTCTAAATTAAGGACTTCTAATTCTACTGCCTCGGCCATCATGCCAAATGCCGCTCCAAAAAAAGCAACAGGCCATGGAACAAAAAAAGCAGCAGCCAAGGTAGCAAAGAAAGTTCCTCCTAATGTACCTTCTAATAACTTTTTTTTGTTTATTATTATTTTTGTTTTTCCATAATATCTGCCTATGAAATGTGCAGCAGGATCTCCAAAAGCTAAGATTAAGATAGAGGCAGATGCTGTGTTTTTGTCAAACAATAAAAGTGAAATCATGACACCTGTTAGATAATAAATTGCACCTCTTCCTGGAAATCTTTCAAAATCTCTTGGTTTATCAAATAACCTTAGCAAAAACATAATTGGTTTGGGCTTAAGATACTTGCAGATTATACTTAAGGTTATTGCAAGAATCAATAATATAAGAAAAAGGAAAATTAAGTTTTCTTGTATAAATAGGTTATCATGATTTATAAGTATAACAAAAAATACACCCATAAGCAGGTGTATACTTTTTCTTCTAACCTCGTATGTGTTGAATAAATCTTTTAGCAACATTGTGTTTTTCACCTAACTTCAAACAATAATGTCCGGATAAATAACCGATTATTGCTCCAGCAATTACATCACTTAAGTAGTGCTGGTTTAAATATATTCTGCTTATGGCTATCATAATAGAAAAAAATATCCAAAATGCTTTCAGTTTCCGGAACTCTTTATCTAATACAGGAAGGACACCAAAGGCCATTGCAGAATGAGAGCTTGGAAAACTGTAATTAGGTATTTTCAAAATATAACCAAAAACAGTTAATATAAAAAAAGAAACACCCTCTGGCCTTGCTCTCATTACGAGAAACTTAAGTGAATAGGATGCAATAAGTGCTGTAACAAAACTTATGAACAAAAGAGGGATATATTTGGTTTTGTGTTCTTCATATAAAAAAAGCCCGGAAATAATAAGGAGAACCACCAAAACAGTTATTTCATGGGAGAACCATTCCATAATTGTATCAAGGATAGGTGCTTTAATTGATAGAAAGATTTCATGTACGTAGGAATCAATAAAAAAACTAATAAAAAGACAGACAGACAAAATAGCAACAATCCTTGTTTTCATTTTTTATTTTAATATTTCTTTTCTTAGCTTGTTAAAAAGACCTGTTTTATGTCCTATTATATATAATATTATTACTAAAATTAATAATAAAGACATTATGCTTTCGGCATTGTCAATCTTGCCTGCTATAACATGATATATCTCTCCTAAAAAAAAACCAGACATTGCCAAAATAAGATTTCTCGGTATTACTCCTAAAAATGTTGCTAGTATATATTTTCTTGAATTTATTTTCATTACTCCTGCTAATCCTGAGATTATAGATAGAGGCATTATCGGCAGAGCTCTCAATAAAAAAAGGATAACTTCTTCTTTTCTGCCTTTACTGAATTTTTTCTGGAACTGTTGAATCTCTTTCCAGGAAACACCATGAAATTTTTCATATTTTTCAATAAAGGGTTTGCCTATGTAAAACCCAGGAAAATATAAAAAAAAACTTCCTATTGTCTGTGCAATACCAGCAACAACAGATATCCATAATGCATTTGCAAAAACAGATAATAATGTGCCTTGTGGAATTAAAATATATCCGGCAGCCATTACAATCAAGGGACTTGGCAGAGGAACAATTATAGTCTCAATAGCTACACCAAGGATTACAGCCAAGATTCCATGTGTCTTTATTAACTCAAGAAGCCAGTTAGTAAGTTCTGCAAACATATTTTTTATTAATTAAGAGTGGTATAAATATTTTTGTATATTCTTATATTCTTCAGTAATCATAGTATTAGCTTTATTAGCTTTGTTGACCGCAAACTCTCCTTGACATATCTTTTGCATCATCATTAAGTAAGTTATCTTGTGTAAACCAGAACTCCTTATTTAAAGTAAAAGATTTGATATAAGGATCTTCTTTTAGAGATTCAATGATTTTTCTGTCAGAAATAGTTTTTTCTGTCAAGAATACTTCAAATTCTTTTCCTGTTTTTTCTTTTACCTTTTCTAGAATCCATCTATAACTATAGATAGAATCCATGCAATAAGTTTCTCCTGAATAAAAGAGAATCTGGGAAGCCTTAATACAATTGTAAGAATCTTGATTTTCTGAAATCTCTAAGTCACTTCCTATATAATTGATACTTTCCAAAAATTCCGGATTGTCGAAAATAGAATCAATATAGGAGTTTGCATTTTTTCTTTTTTTATTTTCCAGTGTTTCTGATTTTCCCAGTTCAATGGTTGCAGATATAATCTTCACATCTGTCTCTTTGAACATTTTTGATATATTGACAACATATTCTGCATATATCTCAGGTTCAATAGGTTCTCTTTTTTCAAAACCGACATTTGGTTTATCTAGAATCTGGAAGTATTTTATTTTGTTGTTAGTAATATTTCTGATTTGTTTTATGAATTCACCAGTTTTCTCAATTGAAACAACTTCTTCTGTTTCGCTAGTAGAATTGTAACCTATTATTTTTAGGATCGGAGTTATATCAGATTCAATGGAATTACCAATAAATTCAGAAAGTGAATACAGATAATCGCTATTATTTTCTGGATAAACAGAGAGTAGTATCCATGCTTTTTTTGTAAAGGCATTTGTTTCATTTATATAATTCAAATCTATTTTATCTTCAAAATAAAATCCAAATTTAGAGCATGATTCGGGTGTAATATCTACATATTGCTGAGAAAGATCTAAATATAGAGCAGGTAATTCGGTTTCTCCTTCTACTTTGAATCCCCTGTCATACTCATCATCAAAATCAAACCTTGTAGATATTCTTATAATAAGGGATTTTAAATATCCAAAAATCTCTGTAATTGAATTTTCTCCTATTTCATCAACTTCCCTGCTTTCAAATAAACCAGGATCTAAAAAAGAGTCTCTGTTAATTTTCAATCCGTCTGTTCTTATGTTTAGACCAGAACTATCAATCTCTGTTTTCGGGTTGTTTTTTATAACAACATTAAACCTTGGAGTGCCATCCTGCCTTGAGATATCATCCATTTTTTTATCAGGGTCATAATGTTCAACAATAAAAAGCAATGGCTCTTTTTTTTCAGGTAAATTTTCAGGAAGACCATAATAAACTTTAGTTTCTCCTTTTTCTATTTGTTTTATTGACAATATGTCATTTGAAGATGTTTTGAAAATTATTTGAGGATTATTTTCTGTTATTAATAACAAAATTTCTGTTGGTTTATATGTTTCTGAGATTTCATTCATTATGTATTTTGAATAATTAAAACTATCCAAATTAAGAATAAGTGTTTTTGAATTTACAGTAAAAAAAAGATTATTGCTTTCATATTTAATCTTTCCTTGGTCTAGTACGCTATCATCAAAATAAACAACAAAAGGAAGATTAACTTGTGATTCTACTTCTGTTTGCGCATAGATAAGCGGAAGACACAAAACAAAAATCAATGCAATTTTATAATTCATTTTCATTCCTCATACTTAACAGCAAATCTGTATTTAAATGGTTTTTTCTCCAAACCATAGTTATAATCAATTATTTCATATATCCAAATATACTTATCTATTTTTATTATTGTAATTTCATAAGGTTCACTTTCAAGAAAAGCAAGATTGACCCAATTTGGATCTGTGTTTGTTTTCTCAATTATTTTTTCAGTCAATAAATACATTTCATTAAATTTAATATCAACATATGAAGAAAACTTTTCTGCTAATATCTCTTTTCCCTCAACATATATCTTCAAAGGATAGTTTATCTCTACATTCAGTCTTTTTTCTTCAAAAACAGAATTCACTTTGATTTTTTTGTACGCATCATCTACATAAAAACCTGTGTTTGAGAAATTACCCGTGCATAATTTAATATTTTCATAAATATAGTCAGATATCTGTTCTTCAAAGACAGTTATTTTTTTTGGCAAATAATTTTCTCCTTTGAAAAGGAAGTAAGATATTTTTGTTTTTTTAGAAGCAAGATAAACCTCTGGATAAATCAATCCTTGTTCTCCCATAATCACTAGAGCAGATTCTGAGGTATTTTTAATGCAAGATTCAACATAATCTGAAACAGGTTTTATTCTCTCATCATAATAATAATCTTCACCATTTGTTGTATTGGTTGGTATTTTATTAATCTTGTCAATATTCAATTTCACAACAATAAAAGCCGTGATAATTACTATGACTAAGCCAATAATAACAAAGAGAGATATCTGTGATTTTCTCATCTAAATAATCTCACTCAAAGAAGTTATATATATTTTTCTATTTCAACATACTTTTATTGTGTTTCGACATCTTTTAAAAAAATCTTTTCCTTAAAATAAATATTGGCGGAAATTTCTAAAATATTCTCTTTAGCCCCTCTTTTTTCAATTTTATGTTCTGCATTTAATTTTTTGTTTTTTTCAAAACATTTCTTATATTTTTTCTTAAAATTTTTACAGGCATCTTTCATTTCAATCGGGGGTCCTTCTATAACTCTTTTTTCAGGCAGAGTTGTTTCTTTAAACACAAACCAGAATAAAACATGTTTTTTATTATTCCAGTGCCAGCCAGCTTCTTTTACTTCAAAACCCATTGCCATTAATTCTATCTTCATAAATTTGAATGCTTTCAGTATTTTGCTACCAACAACATCTCTCTTTCCTTTTTTTGCTTCCAAGGATAAAATAAAAAGGTTTTTTCTGTATTTCTTTTTCAGATATGTTTTTCCGATTTCTTCCTGTACAAAATATTTTTCTGATGGATCTTTCAAAAATTCAAATGCTTTTTTTTTGAACAGTGCAAACTTCTCATAGGATATTGCTGATGCAGCATTTCTTGTTTTTAAGATAGGATCAACAATTATAATGGGACCTTCTACCTTAGACTGGTTCATATTAAATAAAATTTCTCTTGAAGTCTTGTAGTATTTTTCCGTATCAATTATCAAAGGAGCTTTCCATTTTTTTGACTCTTTCAAAAGAGTTAAAAAAGATCCATAATATATAATCAAGATATCAATGACATGCCCTGAAAAACCTCTTATATAAGATTCTGCTCCATAAACACCAATTGTTTTGCAGAACTTTTTTGTTAATCTTATTTCATCATCCTGGCCTTTTTTCAAATTCTTTATTACCCAGTCAACATGCAAAGGGCTCATATCTGTAACATTTAAAGCAAGCTCAGGGTTTTTTACATCTAGGACAGGCACAAGTTCATAATTAATCTTATTTATATTAATCTGAAAATAATCCCTTGATCCATGGATCATTTCATAATTATGTCCTTTTAGAACTTTTTCAAGAAGTTCAGACAAATTTTCTTTTTTATAAGAATAATCAAATTTGACAAATAAATCAACATCAAAATCATCTTTTAAAAAAGTACCTTTGGCTATGCTACCTCCAGGAACACATACTGCTTTTATCTTATTTTTTTTAATTGATTCATTTATTGTCTCTGTAAACTTATTTATCTCAATTAAAACAGACTTATCAGGCCTAATTTCTTTCTTTATTTTCTCCAAAAACTCCATAAAGAAAAATTAAATTGAAGGATTTTAAAAAGGTTTAGATTTAAAGCATTATCTGAGATAATATTGGGTTAAAGAATGATTAATTCTTTTTTAGAATTTAAATACTTTTATTATCATACTTTCTCCTATACACAATACCTTTAAATATAAAAGAATAAAAAGCTAATTTAAGGGGGGATAAAAATGCGAGTTTTACCGGTTATACCTATTCCAGAAGAGAGCTATGTTAGAAGAATTCTTAGTATGCCTTATGATATTTCTTTTGCAGGAGGTTTGCCTGATCCAGTTCTTTTAGATAAAGTAATAAAACCAAAAATAGAAGAAATAAAAAAAGATCAGGTTGATTCAAAACTTTTGTCTTATGGAGCAACCTCTGGCTTAAGAGGGTTAAGAGAAAAAATAGCTCAAATAGAAACAGACAGACAAGGAATGCCTTTTACTGCTGAAAATGTTTTGATAACTACAGGTTCACAACAAGGAATAGAACTGAGCATTCAAGTATATGCAACAGGGAAACAACTTATAATGGAGATGCCATCTTATCTTGGAGCAATTCCTGCTGCCCAATATTATTTAGGTGTTTCAAATATACTTCCTGTTGATATTGATGAACGAGGTATAAGGACAGATTTATTAGAAGAGAGATTGGCAAGCAATCCTAATGTTTCAGCTATTTATATAATACCTAACGGACATAATCCAGCAGGAGTGCGTCTAGAGACAGAAAGAAGAATAAGAATTATGGAATTAGCTAGAAGACATAATGTTATGGTTATAGAAGATGATCCTTATTATGGGACAGGAGAAAATCCTTTATTGAATATAATAGGTCATGATCCAAGCTTAGATAACACGCTGCTATTAAGAACATTCTCAAAAGAATTGTGTAATTTTCGCGTGGGTTATGTACTTGCGCATCAAGATTTAGTTAAAGACCTTGGTAAAATTAAATCTTTTAAGGATTTGCATACCTCTCTTATGGATCAATGGCAAATTCTTAGATTAATCCAAGAGATGGAAAAAGAATTTGGAAGTTATGGAGGCTATCTTAATGAGGTTGTTGTTCAGCATTACAGACCAAAAAGAGAATTAATGGGGGAAAGTATACAACAACACTTTGGAAATGTTCCTGGTTTTATTTATAATATGCCGAAAGAAGGTTTATTTTATTGGGCGCAATTTCCAAAAGGGGTAGATACAGAAAAATTATTTCAATTAGCAAGCACTAGATTTGGACTTGTATTTGTTCCAGGAGTAGCTTTTGATCCCTTATTTATACCTCCTCAAAATAATCAAGGTAACTTAACTAATAGTGCATATGTTTCTCCAATTAGTCATTGTGCAAGGTTGAACTTCAGTTGCCCATCTCCATCTGAAATACAAAAAGGCATGAAAGACTTAAGAAAAGCATATGACTTGCTTGAGAATCAGAAAACAAAATAAGTATGATTAACTAAACCATTTCTTCTTTTTTTCTTTTACTTTCAAAATTTTTTCAAAATTTTCTGCAACCTTTATACAAAGAAAATAGGGGTTTTTTAGTATAAAGGTTTTATATTTTTAAGAAAATATCAGAAACCTTTATAAGTAAGGAAAATTTTAGTTTTATCGAGGGGAAATGGTATTTTTTCTCTGTTATATTAAAGCTGAGGAGAATAACAAAAACTAGAAACAAAAATGACACCACAAGATAATTCAAATTCAAGCTATACTGCAAAAGATATTACTGTTCTTGCTAGTCTTGAAGCCATAAGAAAAAGACCAGGCATGTATATTGGTTCTACAAGTACAAGAGGATTGCATCATTTGATTTATGAAATTGTAGATAATAGTATAGATGAAGCAATGGCTGGATATTGCAATAAAATAAAAGTTGTGATTCATAAAAATGGTAAAGTTTCTGTTATAGATAATGGAAGAGGAATTCCTGTAGATCTTCATCCAAAATATAACAAGCCGGCAGTTGAAGTAATTTTAACTACCTTGCACTCAGGAGGAAAGTTTGATAAAAATACCTATAAAGTATCAGGAGGCTTGCATGGAGTAGGTCTTTCTGTTGTAAATGCTTTATCAAAAGAATTAGATATTATAATCAAAAGAGATGGGAAAATATATGAGCAAAAGTATTCAAGAGGCCATCCAATAAGTGAATTAAAGGTTATAGGAGAAGATACACATAATGGTACAATGGTTACTTTTTTGCCTGATGATGAAATCTTCACAGACCTTATCTTTCAGTTTGATATAGTTCTTTCAAGATTAAGAGAGCTTGCTTTCTTGAACAAAGGAATTACTATCAAAGTGATAGATGAAAGAACTTCTGAGGAAAAAGAGTTCCATTATGAAGGAGGCTTAAGTTCTTTTGTTGAATTTTTGAATCAAAACAAAACGCCATTGCATCCAGCAATCTTTTTTGAAAAATCGAAAAATAATATTGTTGTTGAGGGAGCCTTACAATATAATGCAGGTTATAATGAAAGTGTATTTAGTTTTGTAAATAATATTAATACTATAGAAGGGGGAACACATTTATCAGGATTTAAGACTGCCTTAACAAGAGTTATAAATAATTATGCAGAAAAAGTTACTTCAAATCTGGATTTTAAACTATCTAGCGAAGATGTAAGAGAAGGATTGACAGCTGTTCTTTCCTTAAAAGTTCCTGAGCCACAATTTGAAGGACAGACAAAAACAAAATTGGGAAATTCTGATGTAAAAGGAATTGTAGATTCTGCTGTTTTTGATGCTTTGACAACTTTTTTTGAGGAAAATCCAAAGGTTACTGCAACAGTTATTGAAAAGGTTGTAAGTGCAGCCAAGGCAAGAGAAGCAGCGAGAAAAGCCAGAGAACTAGTCAGGAGAAAAACATTATTGGAAGGCAGCACTCTTCCTGGAAAATTAGCAGATTGCTCTGAAAAAGACCCATCAAAATGTGAAATCTATTTAGTAGAAGGAGATTCAGCAGGAGGAAGCGCAAAACAAGCCAGAAACAGAGAATTTCAGGCGATTCTTCCGTTAAGAGGTAAAGTCATAAATGTTGAAAAAGCAAGACTTGCAAAAATCTTGAAAAATAATGAAATTGTAAATATAATTACTGCATTAGGTGTTGGTATAGAAGAAGAATTTGATTCATCAAAATTAAGATACCATAAAATAATAATAATGACAGATAGCGATGTTGATGGTTCTCACATTTCTATATTATTATTGACTTTCTTTTTTAGGTATATGAGAGAACTTATTGAGAAAGGTCATGTGTATATTGCTTTGCCTCCTTTATACAGATTAAAGAAAGGAAAGCAGTCAATATATGTTCAGGACGATGCTGAAAAAGACAAGGTGTTAAATGATATAGGAAAGCAAGGTGTTGTAATCCAAAGATATAAAGGACTTGGAGAGATGAATCCTGAACAATTATGGGAAACAACAATGGATCCTGAGGTAAGGTTCTTAAAAAAAGTAACAATAGATGATGCTATTGAAGCTGAAAAAGCTTTCTCGGATTTAATGGGAGAAGATGTAGAGCCAAGAAAAAAATACATACAGGAAAACGCTGTAAATGTTGTTAATTTGGATATATAATTATATTATATATAAGGAATATATACTTCTTATTTTATTAAATCTATTATTAAATCTAGAAACAAAGAAAAATAGGCAAGCCGTATCAAAGCATTTGTAAGTATTCCTTGTATTATCTCCATTATTGGCTGCCCAAATTTTTTTCTTATAAAAAAACCAAAAAAATCAGTAGCTATTACAATAAGTATTGCAAAAAAAATCATATAGGTTTCGTTTCTAGTAAACTCCCAGAAAAAATATACCAAGAACATAACTATAAGCTTACTAATCAAGTTTACAAGCAATCCTATCCCAAATCCTGTTATTATCATTGAAAAAAAGAAAGGAATCAAGAAAAAAAGAAAACTATAATTCAAGCCAAATGCCAGAGCTAAAGCAATCCCAAGGAGGTATGTTGGCTCTATTTCTATGTTGATCATGTTCTTAGTTCTTTTGAATTTTATATAGCTGACAAAAAGGATAAAAAGAAGGGTGATAAAAAATTTAAAGTATTTTGCAATAATAACTAATATTAATATGAAGAGAAGCAACTTAATTAGGAACTTCTTTTTTAGAAAAGGAAGAATCTTATCAATAAATCTAGTTTCTTGATTAAGCCATTCTTTTTCATCTTTTAGGAGTGGTTTCATCAATCTCTCTCTTAATTAATTTAATTTCATTAAAAAAGATATGTATTTTTGTGTTTTTTGATTTAGAAAAAAATTTAAAATAGAGCGTTTATTCAAAAAGCATGGAAACAAATTTGCTTTTAAGTTTGACTGCTTTTTGTGGAATAATTTTATTGGGTTTTTTTTCAGAGCTTTTATTTGATAAGACACATATTCCAGATGTTCTTATTCTTTTTTTGGTAGGAATGCTTTTTGGCCCAATTATGAACTGGATAGATCCTTCTTCTTTTTCAGCAATCGAGCCTGTTTTTGTTACGCTTGCACTTATATTGATTATTTTTGAAGGTGGACTAACTATAAAAATACACGATTTCTTGAAAGGAGCATTTCCAGGAACAACCTTGTCACTTTTGTTTTTTCTCTCTTGTTTAATAATTGTTACTTCAATAATGATTATTTTCGGATATCCTCTTCATCTTAGTTTGCTTCTTGGAGCAATCTTAGGAGGGACTTCCTCTGCAGTTGTTATGCCAATTGTTAAACTTCTTAAGTTATCAGGTGAATCCTCATTAATATTAACACTAGAATCAACAATAACTGATGTATTTTGCATTGTTGGCGCAATTACTATTACAGAGGTTATAAAATTAAATCAGTTTAATGCAGCAAGCACCCTAATTAGCATTATATCTACTTTTTTCATTGCATTATTTATAGGTGTGATTGCCGGATTATTATGGATTTTAGCTAGACAAAAATTTCAACAAATACAAAAAGCATATATGATAAGTGTAGCTTATATTATTCTGATTTATGTTGCAGCTGAGATTTTCAATGCTAATGGCGCAATTGCCATACTTGCTTTTGGGATGTTTTTAGGAAATTTCAAGAAGATAGTTTCTTATTTTGGGCAAGAACCGGAATATAATATAAATGAATCTGAAAAAACCTTTTATTCAGAAATTTCTTTTTTTTTAAAAGTACTTTTTTTTGTATATCTTGGGATCATAATAGATTTTTCAAATCCTTTTTTATTTTTAATTGGTTTATTAATAACAATCCTTATAGCAATAGTAAGGCCTTTTATTGTTAAGATTTCCATAAATAAAAAAGAAATATCTCAAAGGGAGATTACCTTTATGAATATAATGACACCTAAAGGATTGGCTCCGGCCGTTCTTGCGCAAATAACACTAAAATCTGAATTTTTCTCTAATTTTCCTGAGGTTAATGATTTGATTATAATCACTTTATCTGTTATTTTGTTTTCAATAATATTGACTTCCTTTCTTGTTTTCTATTACGAAAAATTTGTATTTAAAGAAGAAAAGAAAGAGAAAACAGAACAAAAAGATAAAAACCAAAAAAAAGAAGAAAAAAAGTAGATTCTTTTTTATGGATACTTTTAATTAGGCGTATATTTCACTTTTCCTTATTTTGTTTTTTATCATATTCTCCATTGATATTCTTGCCGTTTCAGCGAGAGGCAAGAGCTCTTCATTTATCATAGGTCTTGACTCAATCAAAAGCTCTAGATTTTTGGATATCCTTTCATTAAGAAGCAATATCCTTTGAATACTGCATCCGAAAACAAAAGCCCTTACAATATCAGAGATTTCTTTGTTTGTGTTAATATTTTTAATATATTCTTGAAAAGGGAGTTTAATCATCTTTAATTTAGGATAATCCAACGCAATTAAAGAAGATGAATCGAATTCTAATAAGCATCTTTTTCTTTCTTGCGGTTCTATGTATGCTCTGCTTGCAGATTCAATTTCATTTGGATATTTCTTAAAGAACTCTTTATATGTATATTTTTTTAATACTCCAAAAAAAATAAGCTTATCTCTGTATTGCCCTTTATTTTCTAATGAATCTTTATCCTTAAATTCTTTATTTGAAAGGCTCCAGTTTATTATTTCCTTCTGGCTAAAATATTTTCTTGAAACCATATATAAAATAAGTTTTGTATGTTTTTTGAACAAGGCTTTTTCTAGCATAAAAATAGAATTTTTTTTGCTTTTTTAAATTCGATGGAAAATAGGGTTACCACCATAATCTTTTTAAAGCTTTCACAAATCCAAGGGGATATGGCAAAAAGCGAACTTAAAAAACAAACAAAACAGATTGTTAAGCTCAAAAAGAAAAAATGGGTTTTAATAATCTCACCAAAGAACATGGGAGAACATCCTATAGGAGAAACATTTGTGGAAGACAATTCTGCTACAATTGGAAGAACAGTAAAAGTTAATCTTATGCAGATTACTGGAGATATAAAGAGCCAGACAAGCGAAGTCAAATTTGAGATTTCTGGATCAAAAGAAAACAAGTTAGAGACTAGAGTTATAGGCTATTATTTTTCTTCATCTGCAATAAAAAGATTTATGAGAAGACACATGACTAGGATTGATGATTCTCTTGTTGTGATGAGCAAAGATGATTTAAAAATTAGAATAAAGCCTTTCTTGTTGACAAAATCAAAAGTAAGCAGATCAGTTGAATACAGTTTAAGGATTAATTTAAGAGAAGAATTAATCAACTTTGTCAGAAAAACACCATATGAGCAGATATTTTCAATGGTAATAAAATATCAAATCCAGAAAGAGCTAAGAGAAAAATTAAGCAAGATATATCCAATAAAGAACTTGGAGATAAGAGTTCTTGAAGAAGAGAAAAACAAATTAATAAAACTTAGCGAGATGCCTGTTAAAAAAGTAGCAATAAAAGTAAAGGCAAAGAAAGAAAAAACAGAAGAAGAAATGATAGAGGAAGACCAAAAAATAGAATCAAAACAAGAGACACAGGATATACAGGAGACACAAGAAACACTTGAAGAAAAGAGTGAATAAACTCTTTTTTCCTTTTTTTATATTTTTTAAATTATTAAGTTTGCTTTTAATCATTAGCAAGAGCTCTTAGGGTATTATCAAAACGTAGGATTTATATAACAATTATATCTTAAGATTAGGTAATGAGGGATAATAACAAGATTTTGGTATTTTTCATATTCATATATTTATTTGTTATAATTCTTACTAATGCATATTTATTCATAAAAATTAGAGAAATAACTTCTCCAAGAGAAATAACCACAAAAGCCATAGGCGAAGTTAAGTTATGTTGGAATCATGCTCCTTCTATGGATTATTATGGAAGTTGCAATTACTCAGTTTATCAAGATGAACTTTTTGAATGCACTATTAATGTTACAGATGAGGAGGATACTTCTTTCTCCTTTCAAGTCTTTTTCCCTGAGTCTTCTCCAGTTTTATTTGAGATTTCTTCAGAAGGAAACATTAGTTTCAGGCCAAACGCAAGCCAAATAGGAAACCATACCTTTGATGTTATGGTTATGGATTCTTCACCCTGCGCAAACAATTATGACTACCAGGAGCAATATCTTTATGTAATAAATGTAAATGACCCTCCTGTTCTTACCCAACCAATTCCCAATCAAACATGGTTACAGGATAGCAGTATCTCTTTTGATTTAGATACTTATTTTTATGATATAGATGGGGATGTTCTTCTTTATACAACACTTCCAGATACTTTAAGTAATATAATTATAGAAATAGAAAACTCAAATAATATTGTTAGATTTACTCCTATTTCTGGTTGGTATGGGGAAGAAACTATTGTTTTTTATGCATGGGATCCGTATTATGCTAATGCTTCAAGCAATATAGTAAATTTAAAAGTTACACAAGAAGAAGAAGAATCAGAAGAGACTCCTTCAAGAGGAGGCGGAGGAGGCGGAGGAGGAGGCGGAGCATTTCTCCCTAGTTGTCTTCCCAATTGGTATTGTAGACCTTTTGGGAAATGCGAACCAGACAACCTTAGAAGGAGAGAATGCTATGATTTGAATAACTGTAGCACAACATTTGGTATGCCAAACCTTACTGAACCATGTCAATTTATTTCAACGTGTTTTGATGGTTTTAAGGGAGAAGAAGAAGAAGGAATAGATTGTGGAGGTCCATGTCCTCCTTGTGGAAATTGTTATGATGATTTATGTAATAATGAGGAAGATTGTACAAGAGGATTGACTACTACACCAGATTGCGGAGGACTATGTAAGTCATGTGTCTATGAGAAAGGTGGAACATGTTTTGATTCTATCTGTAATAATGATGAAGATTGTATAAGAGGACTTGTAGATATACCAGATTGCGGTGGTCCATGCTCTCCCTGCTCTACAATAGAATCACCAAAACCAATTAATTTAATTAATTGGGGCCTGTTTTCTCTTTTATTTGTAATTCTATTGCTTTCTGCATATATCTTAAAGAGGATATACCCTTCTTTGATTCTAATTGCGAAAAAGAAAAAGAAAAAATATTATGAGGAAAAACTTTTACTAGAAACAAAGATTTCAGAATCAATTTTTGAAAGTCTCTTAAAATTAGAGAATATGTTAGATACTGAAGAAATCGAAAAGCTCATTTTATTATTTTCTGCCATAGTGAGGAGATATTTTAAGAGCCTTTTGGATATGAGATACGAATTTACTTATGAAGAACTTATGAATGAGATCAAAACTAGAAATATTAGTTCAACATTTAAAACAGTCCTAGTAAATTTTTTCGAAAGATCGACAGAAATGGAATTTTCAGGAAAATCTGTATCAAAACAGGAATTTATGGCAATGATTTCAGAATTTAAACAAATATTATCGTTTACAAGTGAGCAGCCTTTGCTAGAAGAAGAAAAACAGGCAGCTAAAACAAAAAAGACAGGATTAAATAAATTAGATAATGTCTTTTTGAAAATTTCTGAAGCAGAAGCTCTTCTCAGGAAAAAAGACTTAAATTCTGCATATCTCAAATATCTGAATATTGTTAGCGATATAAAAGCTCTTTCAGATAAGGAAAAGAAAAGAGTGGAAGGATTTGTATCAAGAGTATATGATGAAATAAATTTGGCAAGAGAAGAATATCTAAAGGATAAAGATAATAAAAAATAAAAGGGCCTTTTTTTCTTGAAATTTTGATATCGTCTATTTAAGAACTAAGAATAAGAACAGTAAGCTTTATAAACAGCCATAAATTCCAACCGTCTATGCTTAGGGGTTTTTCTATTAGAAGTACTACTCTATTTTAACGTATTGAGTCTCACTTCGTAGAAAAATCTATGTTGCATTTAAAAATGCCCAAGTAGTGTAGTGGCCTATCATAGACCCCTGTCACGGGTCTGACCCGAGTTCGAATCTCGGCTTGGGCGTTGTGCTTTTTAAAAGCATATAAGCTGAGACGGGCCGGTAGCTCAGCTTGGTAGAGCACCTCACTTTTAACGAAAACTGGGGGTTTTCGAACCTTCGTCCAGTTGAAAGTAATGAGGTGGTCGCGCGTTCGAATCGCGTCCGGCCCACATTTTCAAAAACCATAGAGGGTGATTATCATCGCTGAAAAAGAAAAAGATTTCGATATAAGTCAACACGTTCTCGTCCCAAAGCACACAAAGTTAAGCGATAAGGAAAAGATAGAGCTTATGGAAAAGTACAAAATAACTTTAAAAGACTTGCCTCGTATTTCTATGAAAGACCCCGCAATCTCACATTTGGATATTACTACAGAAGACATAATAAAAATAGAAAGGCCTAGCCTAACTTCAAAAACAACAGTTTTCTTTAGAAAGGTGGTAAAATGAATAGGAGAGATATTTTAATCAAAAAATACTTTGACGAAAATTCTTTTGTTAATTCTGATATTGAATCTTTCAATACCTTTGTAGAATGGGAGTTGCAGAAGATAGTGGATGAAAACGGCACAATATTGCCGACAATAATTCCTCACACAATTGATGAATTCAAGATTAAATTTGGAAAAGTGACTTTGGGAAGGCCACAGATAACAGAAGCAGATGGTTCAAAAAGGCCAATTTATCCAATAGAAGCAAGATTAAGAAAAATATCTTATTCTGCTCCTTTATTTATTGAGGTTAGCGCACATGTTGACGGCATTCAAAGAGAATCTTTCACAGCACAGGTCGGAAGTTTTCCAATAATGCTGAAATCTAATTTTTGCCATCTTAAAGGCTTGAGCCAGAAAGAACTCATAGAAAAAGGAGAAGATCCTTATGATCCAGGAGGCTATTTTATTATAAATGGAACAGAAAAAGTTTTAATTAATGTTGAAGATTTGGCCCCAAACAAAATGCTTGTTGAGGAAAACGCAATGGGACCAAGTAGATTTACTGGAAAATTATTCAGTGAGCATGGTGCTTATAAGATTCCTCATACAATCGAGAAGATGAAAGACGATATTTTCTATCTTACATTTACTAGAGTTAAAAGGGTTCCTTTTATAATAGTCATAAAGGCACTTGGTTTGATTAAAGATGAAGAAATAATGAATTATATTGGTTCAGAATTCAAAGAGGAAGTATACATTAATCTTTATGATTTTGTAAATATAAAAAATGAAGAAGAAGCTCTAGATTACATAGCTAAAAAGATTGGAATCACACAAGCAAAAGAGATAAGAGTAGAAAGGATGAAAGAAATTCTTGACAAATATCTTTTTCCCCATCTTGGAACACAGAAAGAAGATAGAATATATAAAGCATATAACTTATGCAAATTGCTGAAGAGATATATTCTTGTTTCCAATGGAAAAATATCCGTAGATGATAAAGATCATTATATGAATAAAAGGTTGAAGTTATCTGGTGTTTTACTTGCAGATCTATTTAGGGTCAATTTAAAAGTATTAATTGGAGACTTGCTTTACAATTTCCAGAGAATTGTCAAGAGAGGAAAATTTCCTTCTATTAAAGTTATTATTAGAGATAAATTATTGACTCAGAGAATTTATAGCTCTATGGCTACAGGAAACTGGGTTGGCGGAAGAAAAGGAATTGCGCAGAGAATGCAGCGTTTGAATCACTTGGAAACATTGTCTCATTTGCAGAGGGTTGTAAGTCCGTTGTCTGCAAGCCAAGAAAATTTTGAGGCACGAGCCTTGCATAGCACACATTTAGGAAGATTGTGTCCTATTGAGACTCCAGAAGGAACTAATATTGGGTTAAGAAAGAATCTTGCTCTTCTAACTTTAATATCACAAGAACAAAATGAAGAATCGCTGATTAAGACACTTAAATCAGCCGGCGTAAAACTTGTAAGGTGAATAAAATGTCAGAAGTATTTTTAAACGGAAAATTTATAGGTAACATAGACGATCCAAGAAAATTAGTTGATTTGTTTTTAGAAGAAAGGAGAAAAGGAAAAGTACATTATTCAATTAATATTTCTTATGAAGAAAACCAGGATTCTGTAAATATTGAAGCGTCAAGAGGAAGAGCAATAAGACCTTTAATAGTTGTTAAGGAAGGAAAACCCTTACTTACAGATAGACACCTTGAACAAATAGAAAAGGGGGAATTAACTTTTTCAGATTTAATTAATCAAGGAATAATAGAATATCTTGATGCAATGGAAGAGGAAAATGCCCTTGTTGCTTTTTTTGAAGAAGAATTGACACAAGAGCACACACATATGGAGATACTTCCTTTGGCAATTGTTGGCTTATGTACAAGCCTAGTTCCTTTTGGTAATTTTAACCAATCTACAAGACTTAATGCAGGAAGTAAAAATCAGAAACAGGCATTAGGGTTTTATACAGCAAATTTCCTTATTAGGATGGATATGGATGTTAATCTATTGCATGAGCCGCAGCTTCCTGTAGTACAGACAATCATGCATAAGTCTTCAGATTATGAAAAACACCCATCAGGACAAAATGTTGTTTTGGCAATTATTAGTTATGATGGATATAACATGGAAGACGCTATAATCTTAAATAAAGCTTCTATAGAAAGAGGATTTGCAAGATCAACATATTATAGGCCAGTAATAAGTGAGGAATTGCGTTACTCTGGAGGATTGGTTGATGAAATCTGTGTTCCAGATAAAGAAGTTAAAGGATACAAAAGCGAAAGAGATTATAGGTTTTTAGAGGGAGATGGTATTATTTTCCCTGAAGCAGTTGTTGCAGAAGGAGACGTTGTTATAGGAAAAACAAGTCCTCCAAGATTCTTAAGCAGCTTAGATGAGTATAATCTTACAACAAGCTCAAGAAGAGAGAGCTCTGTAGCAATGAAGCATGGAGAAAGAGGAGTTGTTGATTTTGTATTATTGACTGAAAACGAAGAAGGAAATAAATTGGTTCAGGCAAGAATTAGAGATCAAAGAATTCCTGAAATAGGAGATAAGTTTACTTCAAGACATGGGCAGAAAGGAGTAGTGGGCTTGATTCTTGACGCGGCAGATATGCCTTATTCATCTTCAGGAATCATTCCAGATATAATTTTCAACCCACATGGTATCCCTTCAAGAATGACTATTTCACATTTAATTGAATTATTAGGTGGAAAAGTAGGTGCATTGGGAGGAAGATATATTGATGGCACTTCCTTTGAAGCTGAAAAACATGAAGATTTGAGAAAAGAACTTGCTAAATTAGGATTCAGGGAAGATGGTACTGAAACATTTTATAGTGGAAGAACAGGGGAAATGTTGAAAGCCCAAATTTATGTTGGAGATATGTATTATCAAAAACTAAAACATATGGTAGCAAATAAAGTTCATGCAAGAGCAAGAGGTCCAATTCAATTATTGACCAGGCAGCCTACTGAAGGTAGAGCAAAAGAAGGAGGCCTGAGGTTAGGAGAAATGGAGAAGGACACCTTTGTAGCGCATGGTGCTTCTATGCTATTAAAAGAAAGATTTGATGCAGATAGAACAATTGTTCCAGTATGTGAAGAATGTGGCTTAATTGCAATTCACGATGAATACAAAAACAGGTCTTATTGCCCTGTTTGCGGTGAAAACACAGTTGTTTCAAATATTGAGCTTAGTTATGCATTCAAGCTTATGATGGATGAATTAAAGTCTTTGGGTATTTATCCAAAGCTCATATTGAAGGACAAATATTAAGGTGACAAAATGGAAGAAGAAATTTACGTTTTCAAAAAAGTTGATTCAATAAGATTTGGTGTAATGTCACCAAAGATGATTAAGCAGATGTCTGCTGCTAAGATTGTAACTCCTGAACTTTATGATAAAGAAGGTTATCCAGTAGATGGTGGATTAATGGATATAAGATTGGGAGTCATTGATCCAGGATTAAGATGTAAAACCTGCGGCTCAAAATTAAAGGAGTGTGTAGGTC
>CAYMPC010000011.1:0-26692 GCA_964392465.1 uncultured Methanosarcinales archaeon
CCAGGAGTTACAACTAAATATTCTAATGATGATGGAACGACATGTTATTCAGAGGCGACATGTACTGAGAAATGTTGTAGCGAAGTAACTGATGGTAGTTGTGATGCTACATGTCCAGGAGTTACAACTAAATATTCTAATGATGATGGAACGACATGTTATTCAGAGGAGAAATGTACAACGGAATGTACCTGCATAGCGACACAGGATTCTGCCTGTGATAGTATGTGTGGAGGAGCAGAAAAGGGATATATTGGTTCAGATAACAAATGTTACGAAGATGCTTCATGTACAGCATTATGTGTTTCAACAGGAATACCAACAACCCCATCAACCCCTTCTTTCGACTATAACCCAACATGTCTTTTTTCAAAGGAATATACTGCAAAAACAGATGGTAAGCATTTTGAATGTAAGCCAGATGTAGACGGAGCAACAACAGGGCCAGGTAAATGTGTAGAATTTACAGGAGGAGGGGAAACAGATGCTCCAGGTTGTACAGAAAAGGATCAAGTATGTCAAGTTTCTTCAAGTACATGGAATAATGGGCTTGGGCTTATAGGAACAGGAAGCCCAATCACAACCCCCATAACCACACCAATCACAACTCCAACAGATCCTATAACTATAAACACGACAAATAGGACATGTGAAGGAGGATTGGAAGATGGACAAGTATTAGAACAATGCCCAGATGATTTTGAAGAAAATTATGAAGGGAAAACATTTGTTTCAACAAAGGTTCTTGATACAAGGGATAAAAAGATGTGCGATTCTTTTGGAGATTTTCCAGATGATTTAAGCCTATCTGCAGATGTTGAATTGCTTATAATTGATTCAGGATTTTGGAAAGAAACTTGCTGGCTTTTGGTAGAAGCGCAAGAAATCACAGATGGATTCAAGCCAGAGTTTTATGTAAGACTAAATAATATACTAGAGTTTTTGAACAAAACAAATGAAACAAATATTTCAATGCCACCAGCACCAACAAACTTAACAAATGCCTCACAAGATAATCAAAGCATATATCTCACATGGGATTTCATGCCAGAGGCAGAATTCTATATTCTTTATAGAAATGGAGAGCAGATAATCAAACTATTTGATAATTTCTACAATGATACAGGACTTCAAAATAACACAGAATACAGCTATAATGTAACTTCTTATAATTCCACTTATGATTTTGCAGACAGCAATTTCTCAAACACCCTTTCAACATTCACTTATCAAAATGGCGAAATATTAGAGGAAAGGCCTCTAAACATAACCAATTTTATGAAGAGATCCTATAATAAAGAAAGCATATACTTAATATGGGAGACAGAAGGGGATTATCTCTATTCAGAAATTTTAAAAGAGGGTAACTTATTATACAGCGGACCAAATAAATATTATAATGATACTGGGTTACAAGAAAACACATGTTACTTCTATCACTTATACATCAGAAATGCATCTGGCTTTTATGATTACATAAATGAAACATTCTGTACAAAACCAGAAATGCAGAATATCTTATTTTTCAAGAAAACAATGAGCACCAATGATAGTATTGTAATGAAATGGGATGCAGAGCAGCCTTATGAAGAATTCGAACTTTCTAGAAATAATACAATAATCTACACAGGAAATAATTTGACTTATAATGACACAGGCCTGCAGAATGATACAGGATATTTATACAAATTAATTGTCAAAAGAAATGCTCAAAGAGATACAGAGATAAGGACCTTTTTCACAAGAGAGGACTTTGTATATATTGCAGACTTCTATAATCTTTCACAGACACAGTTAAGTATAAATATGACATGGGAGGTTTTAGGCAAGTATCATCATTCAACTTTATTCAGGAATACAACAATGGTTTACAATGGCACAAATAAATATTATTATGATGCGTATACCGAGCCAGGCAAGGGATACTTGTATGAGCTTTATGTAATAGGGAATGAAACTTTACAAGATTATATAAACAAAACCTTCTTCAGCCTTCCTTAAAAAAGCAAACTTTTTAAAGAGTATAAAACATTTAACATTAATAAAAAGAAGGTGGACTTATTTTGAAAAATAAATTATTCGCACTAATTGTTTTTAGCATCTTTATTTCTTTAATCCCTTTTTCATTTGCTCAGACACAATCCCCAAATGCAAGTTTGATTAATATAACACTCAGCAGCCCAAAATATGGCGCATCTCAAGTAGACAGATTTCCTTTAGTTGTCAATACAAGTAATGCATCTACTTGCAGGTATACTTTCAATCCTGCCTTGAATTACTCAGATATAACTTCTCCAGATAATCAATTTCAGACAACAAATGGATTTACACACACTATTCCAGAAATTATCCTTAACTTGCCTGAAAAAGAGGAAAAAATATTATATGTTTTGTGCAGGACAACAGAAACCGGATATGAAAATAACGGCTTTCCAAAAAACATCTCTTTAATGATAGACAGAACAGCTCCTGTAATTGTTTATAAAAAAGCCAATCCTGAGTTTGCTATTGAAAAAATAGAGGTTGAACTTATAGCAGAGACAGACGATTTTTCTATATGCAGATTTGACAGAGTTAATCCTAGCCAGGAAGAATACTTTGCTTTTTTTGAGAATGCAAATATCTCCCAGTTCAAAAAAATTAATAAAATAACTTTAACAAGTCCAACAATTTCAGATAATAGCAATTACACTTATCTTGTTTCCTGTATGAACAACGCAGAAAAATTCTCAACTATAGAGCAGATATCCTTTAAGATAAATTTATCTGTACAAAATGAGATAGTGCAAGTTTATCCTACTGGTGTAATAATTACAAAAGATACAGAAGTTTCTGTAACAACAAACAGGGATTCAACATGCAGGTATGGAGACGATTATTTCAATTCCTTCCCACAGAAAAATGAAAAGATGCATTTTATCCAGGAGCAGAATCTCCAAGAAAAAGAGCATGTCTATAAAGTAAGATGTGACTTTGACCAAGGAAGTCCTGCAATACTCCAAACAGAAATAAGATTTTTTGTATCAATGACCTTGCCTGGAAAAGTCAGCATACAAACAGCATCTGAAACATGTTCAAACAATTCTCTTAATGCAACACTCTCCTTAAACAACACACAAGGCATAATAGGATATTACTACCAATTAACAGACTCAAAAAATAATACACTAGTAAATAAAACATTTACAAATACAAGTTTCATTTCAATTGAAAATTTGAATCTTACTAAAGGAGAAAAATATCTATGGGAGGCCTGGTCAATAGATTATGCAGGAAGAAATGGGACACATGCTATAACGACAGGCACAACAATCTTGGGAGATGAAGTATGCAAAGAAACAGGGCCATTATTGAATGCAACCTCTAAATTAACAGAAAAGGGCATAAGTATAAGCCTCTCTTGTACAGACAAAGCAGGCGCATGCAAAAACACTACTTATCTTGTTATTGGCTCAAGTAATTCTGCTTGTTCATGTGGAACGTGCAATTACACTTTATATGCACAGCCCTTTTTTATTACTGAAAACATTACCCTTTGCTTTACAGGATTCAATATCAAAAATCTTTCTGCAGAAAAGAATCTCTCTTTTAAATATTTAAATTGTGGCTCAAATATTGCAGAGTGTTGCGGATCAAAAAAAGCACAAATATGTGATCCTGATTGTAGAAATATGGCATTGGAGTGCAATATACAGTTAATAGATACAGATGGAGATACTATCCCTGATACAAAGGAGGAAGAATGCGGGCTAAACCCTAATATAAATGATGCAGAAGAAGATAATGACGAAGATGGAATTAGCAACAAGGATGAATGCTTGGGTTATAAAGGATACACCTCTGATCCTAATAAAACAGATACAGATGGGGATGGAGTAGATGATAAGACCGAAATAGATAAAGGATCAGATCCAAATGATCAAGCTGATTATCCTACAGATACAGATACAGACGGAGATGGCATCCCTAATAAAGTAGAAATTAAATGTGGCTTAAATCCAAATTTAGATGATGCAAATAATCATAATGATGAAGATAAAATCAGCAACAAGGATGAATGCTTAGGATATATGGGTTATACTACAGATCCAAATAAAACAGATACAGATGGAGACGGAGTCGATGACAAGACAGAGATAGATAAAGGGACAGATCCAAATGATTCAGAGGATTTTCCAAAATCACCTATATTGAGTATTTTGCTTTTTGTTTTAGGAATAGGTATTATTGGAGGCGGTGTTTACTTATTCATAAAGTTTAAGCCGATTTCAGCTCCCTCATCTTTTTCCAAACAGCAAGGATTAAATACTAATAAAAACATTATGAGAGATGCATCCAAGCCATTTGTTAATTTCAATGATACTCAAAAAGAGATGCAAGGTTATGCAAATCAGCAGCATGCGGCAGCATTATCACCCTCAAAAAAAGAAGATTTGGATTATGTCCTGAAAAGAAAAAAAGAGCAGCTAAAGCTGAGAAACATGTCAACAATCTTTGATGAATTCGCCAAAGAAGGTCTTAATGTGGATGAAAAAAAAGTCCAAAATTTCGAAAAGATTTCAGAAACTAGATCTGATGAAAGAAAAAAATTATTTAATAAACTTGAAGACATGTCAAAAGAAGATGTTTTTGAAGAAGTTGAATCATTAAGCAAAAAAGAAAAAAGGAAAAAAAATGAAAACTAAAAAAGCGCAGATATCAGCACAAGTTTTTATCTATATAATGGCAGCGATTATTGTTGGTGTTATAGTTCTTGTCGGCTATAGATCTATAAAAACCATTATAGATGCAGGAAGCAACATAAACATAGATTCTTTCAAAAGTTCTTTTGAAAATACTGTTTCAACATATTCAAGACAATATAACAGCCAGACTAAATTTGATGAGCCACTCCCAAGAAATTTTGATGAAATATGCTTTGCAGATTCAAGAGAAGGGGATAATAAATTTTCTTCTGCATTAAAAAGCAATCCGGGATTGCAGCAATATCCTTTTATCCAATCGAGCATCCAAAATGATGCAGAGCCAAATGTGTTTTTGCTGAACGATAAAAAGATATCACAGTCTTTTTATGTTGAAAATCTTGATGTTGAGGTTGATTTTTTATGTATCAAAAGCAATGAAAAAATGGCTTTATGGCTAAGAGGCACAGGAAAAGTAGCTGTTTTATACACTGAATAAAAATGAGATTAAAGAAAAAAGGAGTCGTAGAAATACAATTCAATTGGATATATGTCTCAATAGTTGGAGCGATAATTCTTCTTGTTTTCTTTAGTATTGCTTCTGGAATAAAAAAAGGATCAGAAAGGCAAATGGAATATGAAGCATTAAAGTATTTTGACGAGCTTTTTGTCCTTATGCAGGGAAGCGAGCATACAGAAAGCAGCATCTCCCTTTCTGGAATGGAAATAGAGTTCGACACAGCAAAAACAGGTGAAGATCAATGCAACTATTATAGAATTTCTGATTCTGAAGAAGATATGAAAAATGTGCCTGTCTTCAGTCCAGATATAATAAAAAAGGAGATGTATAGTTATTCTCTTGGATGGGATATACCTTTTAGGGCGAATTATTTTTTATTTTTAACTAGTTCTGAGGTAGCATATGTCTTTTCTGGAGGGGAAGCAGAAAAAATCTTTAATGATTTCCCTAAAAATATTACAAAGAAAAAATCTTCTGTTTCCTCTTTCCAAAATCAAAATTACTATAAGGTGAGATATATATTAACAGAAACACCAAGCAGCGTTTCTTCAAGTGTAGAAAAAATAAAAGATAAAGATGTTACAGCGGTAAGAATAATACCAAGTACTTTAAGTGATGTTTATGCAAGAGGTATTGTAGAATTTTATGAAAAAAAAGGAAGTAATTTTATTATGAAAGGTACAAGTTTCTATATTGACAAAGCGACGCTTTTTGCAGCATTATACTCAGAAAGTAAAGAAGCATATGAATGCAATATGAATCAAAAGGCAATACCAAGACTAAATGAAATAACTAAATTACTTAAAAAAAGAGTTGAAGTCATAAAATCATCAGATCTGAGACCTATCTGTTCTTTAGCTATATATACAAACGCAGGCAGTTTATTATCAGAGACAGAGCAAATCACAAAATCATCTGATAGTTTGCAGAGCAAGAGCATAAGATTATATGAAATAAAAAAAGAGCTTCAAGCAATAAATACAGAATTAAACAAAAAATCTTGTCCAACAATATATTGAGAAAAAAACAATGAAAAACAAAAAATCTCAATTGCAGATAATGGAAAATGCCCTTATAATAATGGTAATTTTCATTATCCTAGTTATTGCTTTTTTATTTGTAGTATCGTTTCAAAGGCAGGAGCAAAAAGATAAGGAAAAAGAATTCCAAATGTTGGAATTGGTGAAAAAGACCCAAATCCTGAATTTTCTGCCAGAAATGCAATGCTCAGAAGATAACATATTTGTTCCAAACTGTTATGATATTTTGAAAATAGAAGCTTTTACAAATCTTGTTTCTGAAGATAAATTCTTTTATGATGAACTGCTTGGAAATATTAAAATATCTGTTAGAAGATATGAGCCTAGTCCAGATTGCGATTGTCCAAATAATGAGAGATGGCTCAAAACATGGCTAATCTATGACAATCCAAAACCAGAGAACAGAGGGTTTATCCCTTTTTATGTTCCTGTTTTGCTAAAAGATCCTGTAAATGATGACAATTATTTCGGAGTTATCTATTTAGAGGTGTATGAATGAATAAAAAATCACAGACAGAGATTATAGGAGTAGTGTTAATTGTTGTTATTCTTGTAGTTGGAGGTTTGTTCATGATTAGCCTTAGGATGAATAAAAAACCAACAAATACTCAGAGCATAACTGATCCAAAATTAGCGCATAGCTTTTTGAATGTATTGATGAATACAAAAACAGAAAAGAACATTAAAGTTTTTGATGTGATAAAGGACTGCTATAGTAATAAAAATGATTTATGCGGCTCAACCACAACAAGTGATTGCTGTAAATATGCCGAGGAAGTAATGAAGAATGCACTAGAAGCGACACTAGGCAATTGGTCAAGAAATTATAGGCTTACTGTAAGGAGAGGAGATGAAAAAAGAATAAATGACATACCTGAAAACTCAGTGTGTGCAGGAAAATTTGTAAAAAAAGAAGAGCCTGGAACATACTATATTCCTCCACCGCCTATCATTGTTGTAACTTTGGAAATCTGTGAATAAACTCTTAACTTAATGACAACTTCGGAATATTTTTAAATCTCTAATTTTTATTTAGCTAAAAAGGTGTTTTAATGAAAAAAAAATTTATTATTTTATTTATTATATATAGCCTTTTAATCTTAAATTCATCTTCAGCACAATGGGATGATTGCCCATTCAATGAAGTAAATTGTACAGCAGGATGCGGAAGATTTATTGACACAGATGAAAGCGGATATTGCGATCACTCAGAACCAGAACCAGAACCAACACCCGCACCAGCACCCCAAACTATACAGTTATCAGAAAATCAAACAGAATATGAATCTTTAAATGAGCTAATTACAGGGCAAGAATTAAAAACAAAGACAGTAGAGCAAGTTGCATATATTTATAATATAGATAAAAACCTCTTTGCTCAGAAAATATCTGAATACCTTAATATTAATGTAAAAACAACAGACTCTTTTCAAGTTCTTCATGATAATTATGGCTCAGAGCCAAGTAAAATAAAAGAAATTGCTTCTGCTTTAGCAGAGAATAAAGAGCTTCAAATTAATATCTCAAAAGAAAAGCCAAAAACAAAACCCTATATATTTTGGTCATTGGTCCTCCCTTTTGTTATAATCTATCTAATTAGTTTTATCTTAGCAAAAAAGAAAATAATATCTATGATAAATCATAAAAAAGTTTGGAATCTTTTGCTATTTACTTCTTTTTTTCTCACAGGAATATCTGGAATATTGTTAGTTATAAAGTTAAATTATGGTGTCAATATCCCTTTTAATTTTAGCATGCTTTTTTGGCATGTGGAAACAGGAATTGCCTTTGTTTTGATTGCGTTTTTTCATATATTTTGGCATAGTGATTATTTTAAAGCGATATTTAAAGGAAAAAACAAATAGCTGTTTTTGAAAGTCAATTAAGAGAAACATATTTATTTTAGATAAAAATCACAGGTCTTATGTTATTTAAAAAAACAAATTTAAGTTTTATTGTATTTTTTTTCTTATTAATAGTATCTTTCGTAGAAGGCGCATATTATGCAGATGTGAAAATTGAGCTTAATGATGATGGAAGCGCAACAATAACAGGAGATACAAACCATCCTTCTCTTGTAAAATATTCTACTATGAGTTATACAACAAAAAAGGAGAACACCTATACTTTTAATATAACTTTACAAGAGGTTTTTAGCAGTTATATTTATGAGATTAAATTTCCAAAAGGCGCAAAAATAAATTATCTTAAAACACCAAGACTAGCAAGAATAGATGATGATTCAGGGATAATAAAAGTAATTGGTACTGGTTCAAATCAACCTTTTTTGATTATTGCACAATATACACTTTCTGAAAAAAGAAATACATTGTTTTTTGTAATTGGTTTAGTTTCTCTGCTTTTATTTATATTAGTTATATTCTTTATTTTGTCAAGGAAAGCAAGAAGTAAGTACAAAGGGAAGAGTTATAATCCAGATGCATTAACACAAAGGCAAAAGCAAATAATCTCAATTCTAGAAAAAAACAAAGGTAGAATAACGCAGGCAGAAATTGAGAAAATAACAAAATTGCCAAAAAGCACTCTTTCTAGAAATATAGATTCATTAATAAGACGAGGAATTATAAAAAAAGAGCAAAAAGGCATGACTAACTTGATTTCTTTTGCTGAGAAATAGTTCCTATTTGTTCCGGCTAATTCCGGGTTATTTTTATTAGTTGTTCCAGTTTACTATCTCCTATATTAAGTTCAAAATTAAAAAACCAAAAAACCAAAACAGGTGATCAAATGAAAAAAACAATATTAAAAACAACATTAATGGTAATAATGGTAATTATGCTTTTTTTTGTATTTAGCGGAGTAGCATTAGCTGAAACATTAGCAGTGACACAAGAAAAAACACAAGAGACAGCACAAGAAACAGAAATAATGAGTACAAAAACAGGAGCGGAATTAAGATTTTTGCAATTATCAAGATCTATCTCAATTAATATACTAAGCGGAGAAGCAGTTATAGAAGCAATTTATGATGAGAATCCAGACGCAGATCTTTCTAGAGCAGAAGAGATTCTTGAAGAGATGAGACTTCTTGTAGAAGAAATTGAAAATATAGAATATACTGATAAAAATCTGACTGAGTTAGCTGAACTTTTTATTGTGATAAAAAAAGAATCAGTTGATTTAGCAAAAGAATTCAGAATTATTACAGGAGACTCTTTGTCCATTGAAATGAAGCAGATGCTGAATCAGAAAATCAGCATTATAACAAAAGAACAAAATAAAGGCATAGATACAAAGATAAAAAATGCCATACTTGCACATAATTCTTTTATGATAAGAAAAATTGGATCTTTGATTAATGTAGATTGGAATGAACTGGCTAATAGAGTTATGAATGGAAGTATGAATATCCTAATGGCAAAAGAGCAAATGAAAAACACTTTTAATTATATGAATAAAGAAGAAATAAGATATGCTCAGGCAAGAGTTCTAGAAGAACAAGCAAGAAACAGGATATTTGCTCAAATCTCCTCTGAAAACGCAAACAAAGGATTAGAAACAACCTTACAGGAAAGAGAACAGATAAGAGAGAGAATAATCAGCAAAACAGGAGTAATTAATTCAGAAGAACAGGGAAATAGCGGTGAAGAAAAGAGAATGAGCGAGGAAAATAATGAAGAGACAGGGAATAAAGAAGACAATGATAATAATGGAGAAGATTCAACAGGAACAAATAGTGCTAATTCCGGAGGAAATGAAAATTCTGGTTCAGAAACATCTGGTTCAGACTCAGGGTCAACAGATACAGGCGGATCTGATGGAGGTACAGGAGGAGATAACGGTGGAAATACAGGAAACGGAGGCGGTAACGGAGGAGGAAATTAATGAATAAACTCCTTTTACTTTTATTTTTACTTATATCGTTTGCTGTTATTAGTTGCACAACAAATACAGAAAAAATTGAAGATAAGTTTGCTGAAAATTTTGAAGAAAATAAAGAAAGTTTAGCAGAAGAAACACAAACAGCAGAGACAATAGATGCTATTTTGATAGATAATGATACTTATATTGAAATCGGAGAAATGATTTAAGGAGGTGAAAAACATGAAAAAAATAATTGGAATTGTATTAATGGCAATGCTTGTAGCAACTATGCTAGGCCAAAACTTAATTGCAAGTTTACAAGTAGGTCCAGCACCAAATTCAGGAGATGGTGTATCAGATGGCTCTGGAATTATTCCTGAACCAAATGGTGATGGTGTTGCTCTAGGCGGAGCGCCAAATTCAGGAGATGGTGTATCAGATGGTTCTGGATGGTAAAAATTATTAATTTATTTTTTTTATTTTTAATTATTATATTTTAATCATATTATTATATTCACAGCATATAGCAAAATATTTAAATCTTAAAAATCTAATTTAAACATAAAAAGGTGAAACAAATGAAAAAAATTTTTTCTTTAGTTGTTTTTTTAATGCTGGTTAGTGCCTTTTTTGTATTTGCACAACAGCAGAATATGCCTGAAGGAACAGGGCAAGTTAATGACCAGCAGCCGGAAGGCAGCGGTAATCCTGAAGAGACAGGGAATGGAACACAGACAACACAAGAAACACAGAACCAGGGAGAAAACACCCAGATTCAGACACAGCAGCAGATAAGAGTTCAAACAGAAATTCTTACAACAGAAAACGGAGAACAAGTTCAAGTACAGGAACAGACAAATAACAGACTTAAGTTTCAATCAGGAGAAGTTTCTGCAGAAACCTCTATGCAGATGACAAAACAAGAGACACAGACAGGAACAAAATTACAAGTTGAGTTAAGTAATGGAAAAAATGCAGAAGTAAAATTAATGCCAGATACAGCTTCTGAAAAAGCTTTAGAAAGACTAAGAATAAAGGTTTGTTCTGAAGAAAACAACTGCCAGATTGAGTTAAAAGAAGTTGGTAAAGGAGAAGAAGTTAAGGCAGCCTATGAAGTTAAAGTTCAGAAACAGGCGAAATTCCTTGGATTATTTAAGACTAAAATGCAAGTGCAAGCGCAAGTAGATGCTGAAAACGGAGAAATAATCCAAGAAAAAAGACCTTGGTGGTCCTTTTTAGCTGCTGAAGTTGAAGAACAAGAGTAATTTTTACACTTTTTCTTTTTTTTGAATTTTTTTATTTTATGTTTCAATAATTTTTTAAATTGCCTTTTTATCTCTCTCTTCTATGAAAATCATAGCAATTGTTGGAATGGCAGGCTCAGGAAAATCAGAAGCAGCTAAATTGTTTGAAAACAATGGATTTACTAGGATTAGATTTGGAGATATCACCGAGGAAATCCTTAAAGAAAAAGGAATGGATATCAATGAAGCTAATGAAAAGACAATAAGAGAATCTATTAGAAAAGAGCATGGAATGGCAGCATATGCCAAACTAAATCTTCGTAAAATAGAGGAAGCAGCAAAAAAAACAAAAGTAATAATAGATGGATTATATAGCTGGGAAGAGTATTTATTTCTAAAAGAAAAATTTGGAAATAGCCTAATTGTCTTGGCAGTTTATAGTCCGCCTGAAGAGAGATATGAGAGATTAAGTGAAAGAGAAATAAGGGGGCTAACAAAAGAACAGGCTAGAACTAGGGATAAAGTAGAAATTGAAAATCTTAACAAAGGAGGACCTATAGCTATGGCAGATTATACAATTTTAAATGTTGGCACTTTATTTGATTTACAAAATAAATTTGATGAATTTATGGAATGGATGCATGAGGAAGAGGAAAAATGAATATCAATAATAACACTAAGCCGGGATGGGAGGAGTATTTTATCAAGATAGCAAAATTAATTGCGACAAGAAGTTCTTGCTCATCAAGACAAGTAGGAGCAGTTATAGTAAAAGACAAAATGATAATCTCAACAGGATATAATGGTACTCCAAGAGGAATTAAAAATTGCGATGAAGGAGGCTGCCAGAGATGTGAAGACAAAAAAAAGGGAAAAATTTCTTCAGGAGAGAGACTTGATGAATGTGTCTGTGTTCATGCAGAGGAAAATGCTCTTCTTCAAGCAGCATACAATGGTGTATCTGTTAAAGGAGGAACACTATATACAAGCTTATGTCCTTGCAGATTCTGCACAAAACATATTATAAACGCCGGAATAAAAAAAGTTTATTATAGCGATAAATATACACTTGATGAGATTTCAAAAAAACTATTTGATGAAGCGGGAATAGAATTTTTGCAATATAAAGACTAAGTAAAAAATATCAGATTTCCTACAACTAGTACTAAATAGAATATCATTAAGATAACCCCTTCGTATTTTGTCAAAGATTCTTCTCTATATTTATACCCTTTAAAAATAAAAGCAACCAAAAGAACATGCAGAAATATCATCCAGTTTAGGTCATAATAAAATATTTTTAAAGGGAGGTTAATAGGACTTATAATTATAAATAAACCAAGAGTAAAAAGAAGAGTGAAGATATTTGAGCCAAATGTTTCTGTCAAGGCAGCATCATCATAACCTCTTAAAGTTCCTTGAATCCCCGCAGCAATATTTGGGATTCCTGTACCTATTGCTCCAAGAACAATTCCAACAATAATATCGGGAAGGCTAACTATTTTAGCTACTCCTATTAAAGACCATGAAAAAAAGTAAGAGCCAACAAAAAGCATCAAAGCACCTAAAGCGAAAGTCAACAAAGAAGGTTTTAATTTGAAAATAGGATACTGCGCTCCAAATAGATCCAAATTCTTTTTTAAGGATTCAACTTTTTTTTCTTTGTTTTTTTCAGATCTTGATTTTTCAAACCACCATACATTTAATGCATAAGGTATAAATAAAAGCATAAGCACAACTCCTTCTGTTCTTTCAAAAGATAAATCAGATCCAAAAATCATCACAATGATAGATATTATAATTAAAAAAACACCGTCTCGTATTACAATATCCTTTTCAATCCTCAATGGTTTTATGGCGGCACTTAATCCTATAGTAATGCCAATATTTATCATAACAGAACCAATTAATACACCAATGCCAAGGCTCTGATGTCCTAGAAAATAAGAGTAAAGCGAGCTGAAAATTTCAGGAGTGCTCATCATAAAAGAAGCTAGAATGGTTGTTACAGCAATATAGCTTGTTCCAAGCTGATTGGCAACAGGAATCAAAGAATCAGTAAGCCAGTCTGCACCTTTTAAAATAATTAAAATGGATACTATTAAGGTTAATATAATAAATATTTCAAGCATAATTTCACTCTTTTTAATTTCTAATAAGCTAAGCTCTATAAAAATGTTTTTAAATTTCAAAATATTGAATTTAGATAAATCTATACAAATACTATAAACGTAAAGAGGGATTTTAATGGTTTATGCAGGAGACATAATAACAGATTGTTGGAATAAAACAAAAGAGCTTTTTTTCCCAATAAGGAAAGAATATTGGGTTAAAATGGGAATTGCAAATATCTTTAGTTGGAATAGCGCAGGAGGAAGTGGAGGAGGCAATAGTTTTGGAAATTCAGGAAGTTCAAATACTGAAAATCCTTTTGCAGGAATGACTTTTCAGCAAATAGTCTCTCAGATTAATACGCAAGCACTTGACTTTTTGTCAAAATATGGCTATATTATTGGAATTGTCATATTCTTATTGTATCTTCTTGGCTTGTTTTTTACTTATATAAGCAGTGTCTTCACTTTTATTTTTTTAGAAGGCATACTAAAAAAGGAAATAAAAATAAGAAAAAGCTTTTCTGAAAATAAAACACAAGGGAGATCATTATTCTTTTTTAGGTTTTATTTTGGATTGATTAGCTTAGCAGCGACTTTAGTGATTTTATCACCAATATTATACTCTTTTTTCACAAATAGACTAATAGAATTCAATTTATGGTGGTTAATCCCTATTATCTTAGCACTTATAATATTTTATACGATAGTTGGCATATTCCTCTTTTTGGTAACTGACTTTGTAGTCCCAATAATGTATTTAAAAAAATATACTTTTGGTCAGGCATGGGATTACTTCAAAAAAATAGCAAAAGGAAAAAAATTTGAGATATTTATGTATTGGCTAATTAAAATAGTACTGGGCATTGTTTCTGCAATAGCTTTTTTATTACTCCTTATCCCCTTTTTTTTAATAATGCTCTTATTTGTAGTGTTAGGGGTTGCAATATTTTTCGGAATTAAAAGTATTGGAGGAGAATTAATAGCTATTATAACTATAATAATATTAGGACTTATCTTTTTAATTATATGGGCTATAGCTTATGCAATTGTTTCTGTGCCAATCCCTTCTTTTTTAGTTATATACTCAATAGAAATGGTGAAAAAGCTGGATGGTGTTAAAGAAGAAACAAAAAAAGAAGACGAGATTGAAGTTCCTGAGCCATCACAAGCAGCAGAATCTAAAAAAACAGGAACAAAAAAAGAGATAACTAAATCTCCACGAACTCGGTCTTCAGCTGTTTCAAAGAAGTAAGTGTTTTTATTTTTGTTATTCCTTTTCTTGATAATACTCTTTTTACAAATTCATAATAGCCATCTTGGTCTTTTGTCCTTACTTTCAAAAATATCTCCCAATCTCCTGTTATTATATCAACACTCTCTATTTCCTCATATTTTACAAGCTCGTCAGCAATCCTTTCAGGATTGCCATATTCATCTGGAGATAAATTTAATAAAACAAAACAGCAAAAACCGCTATTTATTTTTTTATAATCAAATACAGCTTTATATGATTTAATAGCGCCTTCTTTTTCTAGTTTTTTAATATTATAATGGAGTGTTGTAGAGGGCTCTTTCAGTTTTTTAGCCAATCTTGCTATCTGTGGTGTAGAGTAATCTTTCTTCAATAATCCAATTAATCTTTCGCTTATATTTTTCATATTATTGAATATTATTCAATTATTTATAAAATTATGGATTATTTTTTGAATAATATTCAATCAAATATATATTGGAATTAAGGATTACCTTGTTTATGTTTAATTCAAATAATTTTAGAAAAGAATTTTTCTATAGATATTAGTGACTATGCTCACCCATCATTATTTTCTTTCATAACTATAATACTATAAGGAGGAATTAAAATGAATACAATTGAAAGGTATTTAAAGTCTGAACTAGAAAAAACTATGCGAAGTAGTTTTAGGAAACAGGCAAATGAAATACTTAAAAGAGAAGGAGATTTTGTTATTTCAGAAGATAACATAAAAATCGGATTTGAAACGGAGTACATAATTAAAAATTCCCATCTTAATCCATGTACGGAAGATCAAAGAAATATTATAATGAAAACCGGGCAGAATTTTGGTAAAGAGCTTGGTGCAAGTCAATTAGAAATAGCTACGAATCCTCTTAATATAAAAGAAACAGGGTTTCTAGGTGGTCTATATGCCACAAAAACCTTGGAGGATTTTGCCACACGTTTTTTTAATGAACACAATTTAAGCTTATACAGACTTGCAACCGATCCATTAGTTAAAATTGAAAATATTGTAAGATCACTGCAAGAACCAAAATACAAATTAGTTCCTAATTTTCATAATAATTTTCGGAATCCGTGGATTAACACAGAACTTGGCAGACTTGAGAGGGTTAATGTTGGTGATGCAGGAGTTATTAGCTTGGCAAGTTCAATACAGGCAAATATTCAGGCACTGAATTTTGATGATGCAATTGATAAAACAAACAGGTCTTTCATGATATCACCATACATTATTGCAATATCCACAAACTCTAGGTTTCTAGATCAAAAAGATACTGGAATTGAAGATGTTAGAATGTTTGCTTGGCAAGTAAGTCATGATGTTAGAACATCACAACAGATAATTGAAGGTCAGGAAACAAAAGTGGGTATGATTCATAGTTACTTAAAAAATATGAAAGATTATTTTACGAGAATTGAAAAAGGATATTTTATACTTGATAAGCCAGAAGCAGCACTTCAAATAGGAATAGGAATTAACTGGAAGGATACAAGAATAAAATTTATTGGTGATGCAACTGTTGTAGAATTTAGACCAATTTCTATTCAACCAAGTGCATTGGAAGATATGTCAGTAATGGCATTTTGGTTTGGTAGGTTAATGTACTCATCTTTCCAACATGAACCTCTAATGAATATAGAGCAAGTAAGATACAATAGAGATGAAGCGATGATTAATGGATTAGATGCGAGATTCATTTACAATGCACAGGGGCAACAAAAAATAGTTGCAGCTAAAGATATATTACCTTATGAATTAGAAAAAGCAAAACAGGGGCTAGGAGAATTCGGGCTAGGTAAAGAATCATTAGATCTAGTGGATATACTCAGAGAAAGAATAGATATAGGAACACCTTCAGATGTCTTTGCAAAAAAGACATATGACTTAGTTAGTAAGAATGTTCCTATGCACGAAGCATTGATTGAAATTGTCAAGCAATACAGGGTTGGTTAAAATGAAACAAATTTTAGATTTAACAAAAATACTAATTATGCAAGAATCTGATAATCAGAATTTTGTAGCTAGGAATAAGTGTCTTAAAATAATAAAAAATTTTGTTATGTCAAATACAAAGGGTGTACAATTTACAATTCATAGAAATAAAAGTCCAATGTCTAATCAAATTATTGAGTCTTTGCATATTTGGAACCATAAACAGGAACAAAAAAAATCAATTTTGTTACTTGGGCATGTTGATGTTGTATCGGCAAGCAAACTCCAATTCAAACCAGTTATAAAGAATGGTTTCTTATTTGGGCGTGGTTCTGGAGATATGAAATCTGCTGTTGCTATTGCTGTAATGTTATTTGTTAAACATCATAAGACTAAAAATATCCAACTTGCAATCACTAACGATGAGGAAATCGGTGGTGAAGCAGGTGCAGGACAATTAGCAAAAAAATTAAGTCCAACATTTTTAATCTCAATCGAACCCACAAATTTAGAAATCCGTGTTAAGGAAAAAGGCGCAATGCAAGTAGAAATTGAGGTCGAAGGCCCAGGCGGGCATGGATCTAGGCCATGGACTAATCTTAATTCAATAGATATTTTAATTGAAGTTTACGAACAGTTAAAAAAAATATTTCCAAATCCAAAAAAAGAAATTTGGAAAAACACTTTAAATATTGGAGGAATTATTGGTGGAAACATTGACCAAGGTAATTTAGGAAGTGCAAATATAATTGCAAGTAATGCATCGATGAAACTTGATATTAGACTTATAGATACTCGCTCACATGAAAAAGGGATTAGCTTGATTAAACAAGAGGTAAAAAAGATAGAAAAGAAATTGCCGAAAAAAAGGTATAAGATTCTAGTAAAAAAACCCAGTCCTATTGTTGAGCATCTTAATACTAGAAGAGACAATCCTTTTGTAAAGAGAACGATTATAGCGTTTAAAAAAGCTTTACATACCTCCCCGCGCATAACTAATGGTTCAGCAGCAAGTGATGCAAGATTCTTTAGTTCGAAAGGAATTCCTTCAATAGTTTTCGGCCCAGTATCAATAAATCATCATGCAACAAATGAAAAAGTAGAGATTTCTTCTCTAAAAAAGACCTATGATGTTTTAGATAATTTGTTGTCAACATATTGATTTTTTGTAGTTATTAACTTGGTGATTAGTATGAGCTCTACACTTAACAAAAATTTAATAATGGAAATACTGAAAAAAAATAGAACTTTGATAGTTGTACCTATCTCTATAGGCATTATCTCAATTTTTTTTAGACAGCAAACAATAATCCTATTATCAATATTTATTTGTTCTCTTTCAATGATATACAAAAGATACATATCTCTGAGTATAGGCATTGACTTTTGTCTGGTATTTGCACTATTGTCTAGTTCAAAGTTTGGAGGAAAAGCAGGAGCATTTGTTGGCGGATTATCTTTTTTATTAGGTATGATACTATCGATGGAAATTACAAAAAGCCCTGTAACTACGATATATGGTACACTTTTTTATTCACTTATAGGATTTGTAGGAGCATTAATTCCCGCTTCAATTATTTTTGCTTACTCACTAATGCTTTTTGTAGTAATAAACGGTATATTCTTTGTTGGGTTATTTATGTTAGGAGCACCTATAGAATTTCTGATTAGATATACCTTTACAAATTTATTAGGGAACTTCCTTTTTATAAGGATTTTTGAAGGCTTGCTAAAGTTTATATTCTAACAAGTTTTAATTTATCTATCTCTTTTTTAGCTTTCTCAATTCCTTTCTCCAAGGCAATCATAAACTCTGTCATCTTCTTGCAGGCTATCTCTTTTAATTCTCCAGAAGTTATCCTGCCTGATTTATATTCATCATATATGTGCTGCAGTTCTTTATCATCTTCTATCAGATGCTGCTTCATCAATTCAAAGACCATATCTTTTTCTATTATTGCTCCAAGCTTTCTGTGTTCTTCTAAAGTGTCTCTTCCTCCAGAAACAGCTCTTTTTATTTTATTGCATGCTGTTTTTGGATCTTCAGGCAATTCAATCATACTTTCTGGCTTTGATTTTGACATCTTAAAATCTCCATCTAAAGAAGGAGTATATTTATGGAAAGTTGCAGCAGGCGGAAAAAATTTCTCGAGTTTCATCCTATTAACAATATCCCTTGTAAGCAAAATATGAGGCAATTGATCAACACCAACAGGAATTATGCCAGGCATTCTTTTCTTGAATTGTGGATATAAAATATCTCCAACTTGTGTCATAGCAGCAAATATTCTTTCTGGATCTGCATTGCCATATAACGCTTCAAATTGCGCCTGTGTTACTTTTTTTGCATATTTGTATGCAGCATGCATAACATCAACATTTTCAGACTGGAAATAAAATATTGTTTTTTTAGGATCTAAGCCAAGGGCAATATAAGCAGGGATATGAAATTCAAGTGCTCTTTTTCTTGCTTCTTCTAGAGTGATTTCTCTAGTTGCTTCAGCTTCCAAATCTGCAATCAAAATATATGTCTCTGCTCCATGCTTTTGAAAATAAGAAATCATCTCAACAACCATCTTATTACCAAAATGAATCTTTTTTCCAGAGGGCATAATCCCGCTTAAAACATAATAAGGCTTCTTGTTTTTTATACAATCAGAAATCACTTTTATATCAATCCCTGAAAAGACAACACCTCTTCTCATAATCCTGTTTGGTTCTGGAAACAACTTAGTATCAAAACTATCTAGATGAAAATCAGTTGTAAGTTTATTATAATCTTCTATTAATGTTGCTCCCCAGGGATCTATAATTTTTGCCATACTCTCACTTTAAATTAACATACTATTTAATCTTTTCTCTCAACCACACTAATATTCAAAAATACCTCTTCCTATTCTAATCATATTAGAGCCTTCTTCAATAGCTATCTTGTAATCATTTGTCATGCCCATAGAGAGATATTTTAAATTAGTTTTATCCAATAAATATTTCATCTCTTTGAAATATTTTCTTGAAGCTTCTGGATTTTCTGAATGAGGAGGGAGACACATAATCCCAGTAAGATTGATGTTCTTCAGTTTTTTTATTTCTTTTATTAATTTTGGCAAATCTTCACTTATAACTCCTTGCTTCTGCTTTTCTTCTCCTATATTAATCTCAATGAATATCTCTTGTACTTTATTTATCTCCTTAGCTCTCTTATCAATCTCTTTTGCCAATTTTAATGAATCTATGCTCTGGATAATATCAAACATCATAATTGCTTTTTTGACTTTATTTGATTGAAGATGACCAACAAAATGGAAACTTACTTTTTTTTCTTTGAAATATTCTTTCAAATCATTATATTTTTTTTCTGCTTCCTGAATCCTGTTTTCTGCTATAATTCTTATTCCTGATTGAATAGCTTCTTTTATTTCTTCTTTTGTTCTTGTTTTTGTGACAGCAACTAATTTGATTTTTTCGCTATTTATTTCTTTCAAAATTGTTTCTATCTTGTTCTTAATTTTCATTTTATATTACTACAAAAAAATCAAAAATAAAAAATTAATCATTTATTTTGGACACAAACTCCACATCTTTATCTCCTCTGCCAGACAGATTAATAATAATCACTTTGTCTTTGTCAAGTTTTTTTGCTAGCTTAAAGGCATATGCTAAGGCATGGCTGCTCTCTAATGCAGGAATAATTCCTTCTTCTTGTGAGCATATATCAAATGCTTCAAGAGCTTCTTTGTCTGTTATTGTTGTGTATTCAATTTCAGTGGTGTCTTTGAAATTACTATGTTCAGGCCCTACACCAGGATAATCCAGTCCAGAAGCAATGCTGTATACATCTTTAGGATTGCCTTTTTCATCCTGTAAAAGATAGCAATAGAAGCCATGTATTATTCCCGGAGAGCCTAATGTCAATGTTGCTGCATGCTTTCCTGTTTCAAGTCCTTTTCCCCCAGGCTCTACTCCTATTTTTTTTACATTTTTATCTTTCATGAATTCATGAAATAAGCCAATTGCATTTGATCCTCCTCCAACACATGCAATAAGATAATCAGGCAATCTTTTTTCTTTTTCAAGAATCTGCTTTTTTGCCTCTTCTCCTATTACTTTTTGAAAAAATCTAACCATTGTTGGATAAGGATGAGGACCGACAACACTTCCCAAAAGATAAAACACATCAGGATTTTCAACATAGTAATTTAGGGCAGCATCTACTGCTTCTTTCAACGTTTGTTGCCCTTCTTCAACAACATTTACTTTTGCTCCTAATAACTCCATCCTGAAAACATTCATCTTTTGTTTTTCAGCATCTACTTTACCCATAAATATTTCACACCTCATTCCCAATAAAGCTGCTGCTGTAGCTGTTGCAACACCATGCTGCCCTGCTCCTGTTTCTGCAATCACTTTTGTCTTACCCATTTTTTTAGCTAAAAGCGCCTGGCCTATTGTATTATTTATCTTGTGTGCTCCAGTATGATTGAGATCCTCCCTCTTAAGATATATTCTACAGCCAAACTTTTTACTTAGCTTTCCTGCAAAATATAATGGAGAAGGCCTTCCAACATAATCTCTTAGCAGATAAGAATAGTCTTCCCTAAAAGATGGATCCAATATTGCTTTATTGAATTCATTATCTAGTTCATTTAATATATTCTTTAATTGTTCTGGAACATATTGTCCCCCATATTTACCAAAATACCCTATTTTATCTTTATTATTTGAATTATTCTCGTTTTTCATTTTAATTCCTCCAAAAATTATTTTTTATCAAAAAAAACAAATCAATTTAATTAATACCAGAAAGCCTAGGGCTCACAACTATTGCCAAAATCCAGAAAGAATAGACTGAAAACTATTAAGAATTAATTCATTAAAGCCAGCGTAAATCGCCTTTCATAAATAAAAAAAATATAAACTAATATAAAAAACTATTCTCTTTTTTCTATTCCTTTAAACCTATCATAAAGTCTCTGTATATTATTATATTTCTTAAGGACTATTCCATTTAGTACTGCTTCAGGTTCAAATTGCTTTCTAGCAATATTTACTTCTTGCCATTGTCCTTTATGATGAGCATAAAAGTTACTAGAAGGACCCCAATGATAATGTGTATTTATTTCTTCCATGGGTCTTTGAAATCCAAAATAGGTTTCTTTTCCACAAAATCCTGAAGAAAGCGTTTGGCTTATAAAATCATTTTTTTCAAAAAGTTCTCTCTCGTAATCAAATATTTGACCTGCAACATAATCAACATGCGACAATACTGCTTCAAGAGTTTCTCTTTTTCCTTCTTTTTGTCCTTCTACTAATAATTCTAGCACACCAGTTACAGCACCCTCTGGCGCAGGTCTTAATTCTAGTAATACTTCTGTCAAATGAGTCAAGGCAGAGTAGAAATTTGATGCAATTACTCTAAAATAAGTTTCGTAATTTAAATTATTAAGTCCATATTGAATTAAAACAGAATCTTCTACTTTTTCACCATTTAAAATTTTGTACGCAAGTCTAGCTCTTTCTATGTGCCTTGATACTGCTTGATTTGACATTCCCATAACAGCAGCATAAATAGTTTGTCTTCTATTATCTGCTAGAAAGCTGTCATTAAACAATAATTCTGTTTCTCCAGAAGGATTCCTTAACTCTTTTAGGGTTTGCCTTGGATTTTTTACACTTCCCCACTCATTTGGTTGGTTTGTCATTTTTATTCACCCCTAATTCATAGTTACATCTTGGTTATATAAAAAGATTATCTAAGTATGATAAACTCTTACTTAATATAATAATATAAATTAGAAAAACATTCTTTATATTTTATTTCTTTAGATCTTATTTAATCCTAATATCTTATTTATTATTTCTGCTGCTTTTTCTCTTTTATGGGGGTAAGCAGCAATTGCAATAGTTAAATGGAAACAGTTTCCTTCATCTATAATCCAATATTCATTATTCAGCAGCTTTTCTTTGTCTAACCTTAAATAAAAATGCAGTTTTTCATCTAGCCTGCTTTCCAGCTGTCTCAAAATAAGATCTTTTTGCTCTTGAGATAAATTGCTCATTAAGTTTTCCAGAACTGCTCTTGTCTGCTTTTCCTTATTAACTGAGACAGTTAAGATATGTATTTTTTTGTTTTCAAATCCATATGCAGTTCTGACATCTAGTTTTATTTTTTCTTCTTTAAAATCAAAAGGAAAAAGCTCTTTTATTTTATTTATAATTTGTCCTTCATCCTCTCCTTCTTTTGAAAAAACACGCATTTCTACATAATGGGCCAGTTTCATAGATAATAAGATTTATTAAGTATATATTAAATATATGGTGTGATGATATCTATTATAATCCCTACTTTGAATGAAGAGAGAGATCTTCCTACACTTCTAGAGTCAATTAAGACGCAGAGTTTTAAAGATTATGAGATAATAGTTGCAGATGCAAATTCAAAGGATAATACAAAGGAAATTGCCAAAAAATATGGTTGTATAATTACAGAAGGGGGATTGCCGGCAGTAGGAAGAAATAAAGGAGCAAATATAGCAAAGGGCGATTTTTTGTTTTTTTTTGATGCAGATGTTAAGCTTCCAAGAAATTTTTTAAAGAAAGCAAATGATGAGATAACTGAAAAATATCTTGATATAGCAACATGTGAAATAAAACCAATTTCTAAACTTAAGATAGATAGACTAATCCATAAGTTTGCCAATATCTTTCTTAAGATGGGGCAATATCTTGATCCCCATGCTCCAGGTTTTTGTATTCTTGTCTCAAAAAGACTTTTTAAACGAATCAAAGGTTTTGATGAAGGACTCAGGCTTGGAGAAGATCATGATTTTGTCAAAAGAGCTTCCAAAATTGAAAAAGTAAGAGTTTTAGAATCAACATATATTTTTGTCAGCGTAAGAAGACTTACAAAAGAAGGAAGAATAAATCTGATAAAAAAATATTTTAAAGTTGAAATACACAGGATGTTTAAAGGAGAGATTAAAGATTCGATTGTAGATTATGAATTTGCCTCATATAATAATCAACCAGAAGAAAAGTATATTATAGCCTTTGAGAATAAAATAAATATGCTGGAAAGAGAATATAAAAAATTTCAAAAAGCCAGAAAAAGAGACATTAATAAACTCAATAAGATTTATTATCAAGATATAAAGAATAATCTAATAAACTTATTTAGGAGAAAAAAATGAAAGTACTTTTTGCTGTTAATTCAAACGGATTGGGGCATGCCACCAGAATGACACCTTTAATAGCAGAAAGCCTGAGAAGAAGACACGAGGTTTATATTATTAGCAACTACAGGGCATTAGATTTCCTTAAAAATGAATTCAAAGATAAGGTTAAAAATTATTTTCTCCTTCCTGATTATTCCCTTCAAAAAAGAACCTTTACTGAAAAAAGCGTCTCTGTCAGCAGATTTTTGATGTATCTCCCTTTATATCTTAACGAATTTAGGCAGGAACATGTCAGATTTTTAAGGATACATAAAAAATACAAATTTGAAAGGATAATCACAGACACAAGATTTGGCATATATTCTACAGAAGTTCCTTCTTACTTGATCTGCCATCACATCAAAATGTCATTAAATGAATTTCTTAAATCAAGCAATAGGATAACAGAATTCGCTTTTTATGCTATAAAAAACAAATTCAAAAAAATTCTTATCCCTGATTTTGAAAAAGATTCTTTGGCAGGAGAATATACACACAATTTCAAGTATTTAACAAAAAGCGATGTTAAATATCTTGGATTATTATCTATGGTGAAAAAACAAAAAGTCAATGAAGACATTGATTATTTTTTTTCAATATCTGGGCCAGAACCGCAGAGAACTGTTTTTGAGAAAAAAATAATTTCTAGCATATCTAAATTGAAAAACAAAAAGATAGTAGTTGCTCTGGGAAAACCAGAATCAAAAACAGTAAAAAAGATGCAAAATCTCATAATTTATAGCTTTTTGAACAGAGATATGCAGACAGATATAATGAACAGTTCAAAATTAATAATAACAAGATCTGGCTATACAACATTAATGGACTTAGCAGAACTAGGAAAAAAAGCATTATTGATTCCCACAAAAGGCCAGCCAGAGCAGGAATACCTTGCAAAATATCATCTTAAGCAGGGCAATTTTTATTATAAAGAGATGGATGATCTTAATTTACCTAAAGATTTAGAAATTGCTATGAACTTTCCTGGGTTCATATGCAAGAAAAAGACAAAAGACTCTGTAAAAATATTCATGAATCAAGTATTCTAAAACAAAAACTATTAAAAACTTGCTAATTCTCTAGAAAAGGAATGAAACATGATTTTAAAGTAACTTTCTTTTTGATGATGCTATTTTTTACTGCGCAGATAGTTGGTTTATTCTTACTAAATCAGAGCATAGCTTCTGTTGATGTTGATATAAATGGAACAATCCAGGTAAATTATTCAGAACCAATAACAGGCAGGCCGGAGATGGATAAAAATACACTTACTCCATTGACATACACTTTTTTTATGATAATATTGGGAACTGTTCTATTATTATTATTAATAAAATTCAAATTATTTAAAGTCTGGAAAGTATGGTTTTTTTTAGCTATATTTGGAGCACTGGCAATCTCTTTATCTGTTATTATGCCAGAATGGATTGCACTAGCAATAGCATTAGTATTCACCTTTTTGAAATTATATAAGCCAAATATTTTAATTCATAATCTGACAGAAGTATTCATGTATGGAGGAATAACAATAATGCTTGCCCCCTTATTTACAGTAACATTAGCTGTATTATTGCTGATAGCAATCTCTATCTATGATGCAATAGCAGTATGGAAATTAAAGCACATGATAACATTAGCAACAGCGCAGGCAGATGAGAAAATGTTTGCAGGCATATTAATACCATATCAGAAACAGGAAATAAAAGAGAGTAAAACGGAAAAAAAAGCATATGAAGAAATAAAGAAAAAAGAAACAAAAGAAGATACTAAAGAAGCAACTATAAAAACAAAAATCGAGATGAAAATTCCAAAAGGCTTTAAAGAAGAGAATGTTAAATCAGCTATCTTAGGAGGAGGAGATATTGCCTTCCCAATGTTATTTGCAGGAGCAGTAATGACCTGGCTTATTGAACAGGGAATAGCGCAGAACATTTCCTTCTTCTATTCATTGATAGTCTCCTTATTCGCAGGAATAGCATTGTTTCTATTATTCATCAAAAGCAAGAAAGATAAATTCTATCCAGCAATGCCATTTATATCCGCAGGATGTTTTGTTGGATTGGGTGTAGTATATGTTTTGTTAAATTTTTTATAACAAAATTAAAAATAGTTATTTCTTATTTTTATCCAATGAAAATATTTTTTTAATATCTTCATGGAATTTTTTTGTTTTCTGTTTTGTCTCTGTAAGCTGTTCTACCCATTTTTCTTCTCTTATTTCAACGAAGTGTGAAGCAAAAAGAGACAAGCCATAAATAGCAATACCTACAGAGGTAAATAAGTAGAAGATTGAAAATATTTTTCCTACATCTGTCTTTGGGCTCAGATCTCCATAGCCAACAGTTGTCATTGTTGTTGCAGAGAAATACATAGCATCAAGGAATCTCCAGTTCTCGATTTTATGATAGAAAAAAGAGCCGCCAAAAAATAGGAAAGCAAGCACTAGAAAAATAAATATCATCCTTCTTTTGAATCTCTTATGCTCTTCTTGATCCATATTTATTCCACCAATATAGCCGGTTTATTAGGCATAGCATTCCTTGCTTTCTGCTCTGTGCTCTTTTCTGCTTCTATTACCTCTATTTCACAGTTGAATTCTTTTGCCAAGAACTCAGAGCTCTCATGCAGTGCTTTGAATTCTTTTTCTTTGCCAATTGTCTCATCTACTCCTGATTTAACAGCTTTCTGGATTATCTTTGTTATGTCTTTGCTGTATTGTTTCAATGATTCATGTTTCATTACAGAAGCCATTATCTTTCCGAAATCTCTTGTCTCATTGAGCTCTTTTTTCAAAAGCTCATATACTTGATATTTCCATTTTTCAGCAATAAATAATCTTATTTTTTTAGGTGTTTTTAT
>CAYMPC010000012.1:0-25586 GCA_964392465.1 uncultured Methanosarcinales archaeon
TTTTGGTAAAAATTTGGTATAAATTTTTGGGTCTTAATAAATTATAGATATATTGAGAAGAATTAGAAGGTTCCGTTAATTTAGGACTTATCACTTCAGCTATCTGGATTATTTCATGTGTTTTGCGCATAAGATCAACAAGAGGCTCTTTAAATTCATGTAATGTATTTAAAGACTGATTTAAATTATCTCCAAAATTAGTTTGATCAACTAATTGACCTATGTCATTCAAATCTGTAATTATTTCTTGAGAAGGGATCTTTGCAGGAAGAGTCACTATTAGTTTCAATTTACTTCTTTCAAAAATATATTATATTTAAATTTATCGAGAAAAAATAGATCTCATCTCCACTTTACTTCAACTTCATCTGTCCTTTCATAGGGCCTTATTAATGCTTCCTCTGGTTTTATTGTTATTCCGCTTTTGTACATCAATATTCCTAGCCATGCAATCATAGCTGCATTATCTACTAGATATTGATTTTGTGGAGCAAAGAATTTAGCTTTTCTCTCTTCGCACATTATCTTGCACATCTCTTGAAGTCTTTTATTGCAGCCAACTCCTCCACCTATTATCAATTCATTCTTTTCGCAGTGAGCCATTGCCCTCTCAGATACTTCAACAAGCATAGCAAAAACTGTTTCTTGCAAAGAAAAAGCCAAATCTTCTAATTTATATTTGTTAGAATGATATTTTGTTTTAAGATTTGTCAATAATCCTCCGAAACTAACATCCATTCCCTTGACTGTATAAGGCAACTCAATGTAATTTTTACTTTTTTTTGCCAATTCCTCTATTTTTGGCCCTCCTGGAAATCCTAATCCTGCTTCTCTAGCAAAAGAATCCAAAAAATTACCAATGCCAATATCCAAAGTCTCTCCAAAAATCCTATACTTGCCTCCATCATAAGCAATTACCTGTGTATTTGCTCCAGAAACATACAATAAAACAGGATCTTTACATTCTGGAAAAAGCATCCTTCCTATTTCCAAATGTGCAATGCAATGATTAACACCAATCAATGGCTTTTTCAATCTTAAAGCAAGTGTCTTTGCAACTGTCGCTCCTATCCTTAAAGGATGAGCTATACCCGGCGAAATTGAAAACGAAACAATATCAATATCTTTAACAGATATATTTGCTTTTTCCAATGCCTCTTTCAAAACTTTATCGCAGACTTCAACATGATGCTCTCCCAATTTAACAGGAATAAGCCCTCCTGACTTTGTTGTATATATATCTCTAACATTAGCTAAAGTTTCTCCTTTATCATTTACAATACCTATTCCAAAAGTATGTGCTGTTGATTCTATTCCAAGAGATATCATTTAAACAAAAGGAAGAATTAAGGACTTATAAGTATTTTTAAAGAAAGTTTATAAATAGATACTATTTTTCAGTGACAAAATGAACCAAAAAAATACTATTGATGATACTGTAGGTATAATTATTGGAGGGGGAGAAGGTGGTCGTTTGCACGAACTCACTGAAACCAGAGCAAAACTTATGGTGCCTTTAGCAGGATCATTAAAACAGATATCTCCTACTATCAATAACATGGATCATAGTCATATTCCTATGCTATTTGTTCTTACACAATATGAACCAGCTTCTTTTAGCAATTATATTAACCATTTTTGGAGCCATGTTTGGGGTAGAGGACCAGAAAGATTCTTACAAGTTATTCAAGCAGGAAAAACCCGTTCAGAAAGAGAAGATTGGTTTCAAGGAAGTGCAGATGCATTAAGGGTAACTCAAAAACATTGGACAAAACCAAATTCTAAATACTTAGTTTTAGCATCTGTCGATCATTTATATAATATGGATTACAGTGCTCTTATTGATTTTGCATTTGAAACAGATGCTGATTTTGTTATAAGTTATACCTCTGTTCCTTTTGCAGAAGGAAGGGATAAAGGAGTTCTTGAGATAATTTCAGATAGTAAAATAAAAAAGATTCACGAAAAAAAAGAAGTATATCCTCATTTAACTGGAGATGAAACACGTTGCTCTGTTTCAATGGGTATCTATGCTGGAAAAACTGAAATTATAAGGGAAGTTCTTAATAAACATCCTGAGATTGATGATATTGGAGGAGGTCTTGTTCCCAAACTTATTAAACTTGGATATAATGTGCAGGGATATAATTATATGCAACATAAAATAAAAAAATTGCCTGAATTTCAACCATTCTGGATGGACATTGGAACAATAGAAGCATATGTTGAAGCACATAGAATATTGAGAGAATCTGTTCCTCCTATGGACATATTAAACCCTGAAAGAAGTTATAGAGAAGGTGCTCCTTCAAAAATAAAAGACCGTAATGGTATAACAAGAAGTTTGATTGGAGGAGATGCTGTTGTAGTTAATGGTAATATTGAAGCATGTACTTTAGGAAATAGAGTACAGGTAGATGATGGTGCCTTACTCAAAGAAGTAATTGCCTTTGGCCTTGATCCTTGGGAATATCATGAACCTTTCACTATATTTGAATCAGGCGCTAGATTAGAAAGAGTAATTCTTGATAAATGCATTAGAGTTCCTGGTTGGGTAGATTTAAATCCTGGAAATCCAATGGGTCTAAATGTTAGAGATGGTTATGTTGTTGTTCCAAAACATTATCAATTTAAAAGATAATTTCTTTTTTTTCATATTTTTCAGTAAATTATAAAAACCTACTTTTATTAGTAAAATAATAATGGCGCTATTTGATGATATGCTCAAGAGTGATGAATCTTTATTCATGGATCCAATTGTCCTTGATTATGATTATCTGCCTAAATTGATTCCTTACAGAGAGAAAGAGCAGAAACATGTTGCATTCTGCATCAAGCCATTGCTTGCTGGAAGGACTGGAAAGAATATTCTTCTACATGGCCCTCCAGGAATTGGAAAAACAGCTGCAGTAAGGCATTTATTCAAAGAATTGGAGGAAACAACTGATGATGTTTTGCCTATTTTCATAAATGTCTGGCAGAAAAATACAACCTACAAAATAATTATTGAGATGTGCGAGCAATTGGATTATAAATTTACCCAAAACAAAAAAACAGAAGAATTGTTTAAAATAATTGAGGCACAATTAAATAAAAAATCAGTTGTATTCTGTTTTGATGAGATAGACAAGGCAGAGGACTTAGATTTCCTTTATATGATTCTTGAAAAGATTTACAGAAAAACAATTGTGTTGATAACTAATTTCAAAGAATGGGCAATTGAGCTTGATGAAAGGATAAAATCAAGATTAAATTTAGAATTGCTTGAATTCAGAAAGTATAATGAAACAGAAATAAAAGGGATTTTAGATGAAAGAAAAAAATATGCATTTGTTGAAGGAGTTTGGCAGGAAGATGCATTTAAATTAGCTGCAAAAAAAACAGCTGACATGGGAGATGTAAGAACAGGATTATATTTATTGAGGGAGGCAGGAAATAATGCAGAAGACAGAGCCTCAAGGAAAATTGAAGTAAGTGATGTTGAAAATGCAATTAATAAGATCTCTGAAATAAAAGTAAAAAAGACAAATGAGCTAAAAAATGAAGAGCAGCTAATATTGGATATTGTTAAAGAAAATTCTGGAAAAAAAATAGGAGATCTCTTTAATCTCTACAAGGAAAAAGGTGGAGAAGGCGTATATAAAACATTCCAGAGAAAAATTGATTATCTTAGCAGAAATAAATTTATTTCAACAAGCAAACAAACAGGCGGAACAGAAGGCAGCACAACAATAGTGAAATATGAAAGAGAAACGAAGCTGGATGAGTTCTGAAAAGGATTAAATAAATTTTTCGAATATCAGTTCATCATAAAAATTATCTCCTACCTTTAATTCTCTTTTTAGAGTTCCAACATATTTAAAACCAAATTTCTTGTAAATATTAATGGCTATTTTCTGCTCTGAGTAAACCAATATTTTAACCTTGATAATTTTTTTATTTTGTTTGATTTGTGATAAAGCAGCTTCCATTAACCTTTTTCCTACTCCTCTATTCCTGAATTTTTCAGTAACATAAAACCCATATAAGTAAGCAATATGATTTGATTTAATCCGTTTTTCAAAAACATATCTTATCATTCCTATTACTTTACCCTTTGAAAATGCAAATAATGCGTTTTTGATTCTTTTTTTCCAATCATCTGCAAAAAGCCTTTTTTCTTCTTCATAAGAACTTCCAAAAGCAATCTGTTCTTTTTTTAATGCTTCCAATCTTAAAGCCTTAAATTCTTTCCATCTGCTTTTATCAAGAGATGTTATTTCACTCATAATACAAGAAAAGATGACTTCTTATTTAATTATATTGCATTTTTTTTGTTTTTTTCCACTACTTTTAAATATCTACAAAATACTCTATTATTATGACAGGAGAAAGCTCTACAATCACCTTTGAGGCACTTTATGAAATAGCTAGGAATGAGAAAACAAAAGAAGAAATAATGAAGGTAAGTCCTGATATTTATTCTCAGATTATTGGCTATCTAAAGAACAAAACTGGAATTTATAAGAATGCAAAGAACGATCCTGGTTTCAATCCAAATGAGTTAGAAAAGATAAAAACTCAGATTATCAATGCAAGAAAACTGATAAAAGAATGGTATGAAAGAAGAGAAAGAAAAATTATCCAATTGGCTATAAACAAATCAAGAGTTAAAACTGTTGATGAATCCTCTCTTTTAGAAGAAGAAAGATTATTTTTAAATGAAATCACTAAAATATTGGATAGATACAGAGAAGATATTTTGCTTAGTTTAATTAACTTAAAATTGCCTTCTGTTGAAAAAATAGAGCATGAGATAAATAATATTGAAGAAGGTAATGAAGGAAAAAGAGAAGAAGTAAATAAACAAAATGAACAGAGAGATAATAAACTAAAGATTAAGCTCTTGGAAGATATCCCTAGGTTTGTTGGAACTAATTTAGAAATTTATGGACCTTATACTTCTGGAGAAGAGATTCTGCTTCCTAATGAATTAGCAGAAGTAATATTAAAAAGAGGAAAAGCAGAAAAGATTAATTAAACAATTTCAACTTTTTTCGCTCTGTATCCCTTGCCCTGTAAATGATATTTCTTGCACTCGCTGCACTGATATTTTAAATCTGTTTTCTTTGTCTGTTTTTTTCCTGTCATCTTAAATTTAGATACTGCTGGCTTAGAATATCTTCCTTGATTTCCATACCCTCTTGCCTTTCCTCTTCTTTTAGCTCTTATTTTAGAACCATAAGATAAAGGGCTAGGCTGGCCTTTTTTGACTTGGAATATCTTGCTTTCAGTGTGCTTCCTGCAAAAAGGACAATAAGTTCTTCTTGTTTTAGGTAATTTCATAGAGGATTTGGAAAAAAGAGGCATTTAAAAAGATTTCTAAAAGAGAATAGTTTCATTAAATTTTTTAAAAAAACATGGGGCTACGCGGATTCGAACCGCGGTTACAAGACCCCCAGCCTCGTGTGATAGCCAAGCTACACTATAGCCCCTTCAATTAAAAAGAAAAGATGATTATTTTTAAACTTTTATAAGAATATAACTAAATCCTTTTTCTTATATATTCCTTTTCCTTCTCATCAAATCCTCTGCTTTGCATGTAATTCTCCCTTTGTTGGTTTGACTTGAGGTTTTGCCCCCTGACTTCTTTAAGTAAATGCTCAAATCCAGCTTCTATTGCCTTTTTTTCATATTGCTCTTCGCTATATTTAATTATCTCTGGATGGAATCTTTGAAGATAAATAACAATAGAAAGGGCCATTGCTATTATTATTCCTGCATAAAGAAACTTCTCAATTCCTGTTGGATTATAATTTAGTTTATCGCCTATTACTTTTGCTATAGGTAATAATCTTATTTGCTTAAGGCAATCTTCTGGAATCTGCCTCTTTATCTTGTAGCTTATTTCAATATCTTTTTTTACATTTGTGAAATGCCATGCAATCAAAGGATCTTCTTTAATTACTTTATATCCCTTTAGATCTATATCCAGATCATCAAGATAAGGAGTAAGGCATTTTGGAATAAGCAATGCAACATCAAGTTCTCCAAGTTCTTTATTTGGAGTAAGAATATGTGTTATTGTAGTTCCTTCTTCATCATAGAAAAATATTGTTTCTTGCTTTAAAACATCTCCTGTGTTCTTTGCTGCCTCAATGTCTTCATTGGAGTAGTTCATCTCAGAATCAAATTCATCTGTATCAGGATTAGGGAGATTTAGATTTTTACAATCTTGACCTTTCTCAACAGTAAAGTTAATAGAGGCTATTTCATTATTGCATTTTACAGTAAGTGTATTTGTTCCTAATGGAAAGTATACTGTCTCCTTGTTTTCAAAAGGAACATAAGTTTTATATTTCATATACTGGCATTGCACTCCTTCAATATAAGAAATTTCTAAATCTCTTCGCTTAAAGTCTTTACAATCATTAGTAATATATACTGTATTATTTTTAGGACTTAAAAAAGTAATATTCGGTATAGTTGGTATTATTATTGGTGGATTATAACATTCTCCCCTGCATATTCCTTCCCATTCATAATTTACACATGTTTCTATTCCTTCATAGGTTGGGCAATCTTGAAGTACGCATGATCTTGTTTTTCCATTTGGGCTACAACAATTTGACAACCCTTCATCAATATCTCCATCACAATTATTGTCATTTCCATCACATATCTCTACTCCATTATTAGATATAACACATGTGCATGGATTAAATATATCTTTGAAAATATCTGTGCAGTCTGCATCATAGCAATTAGCTTTTCCATCACAATCTTCATCTAAAGAATCAGAATCAGTACATACTTCTTTTTGACCTGGATTAATTAATTCATTAGAATCATCGCAATCTCTGTTATCTAATATAAAATCTGGTAGTTGAGTATCTGGACAAAAAAGTAATGAAACACTTGGATTACCATACCCATCTTCATCTAAATCCCTGTAATAAGTTATTGGGCCATTGAGATTAGGATCATTATCATTACAGTCATCTCCTATTGTTGTCCTGCATCCATCAGGTATTATACAACCTTCACCTTCACAATAATCTTCTGGTTCTAGTTCCTTACTGAAAAAGCCATCCCCATCTCTATCGCAATAATATACTGTTTTCGAACAAACATCATTCTCATCTATTTCATCATTGCAATTATCATCCACTCTATTGCATATTTCTATAGCTCCAGGATAAATAGATGCATTATTATCATTGCAATCCCCTGCTAGATTATACCATTTGTCATTGTCATTATCGGTTCCTACTTCGAATGTTGCTGAAACATTTTGTGATATACCCATGTTTTCACAGACAGCTATATCTCCTGCTGAAGTTATACTAAGATTAGCTCTAAAACTACCTGGCAAAGGATTTCTCCATGATATTGAAAAACTTTGAGGACTATTGAAAGTTGACGATGCTGGCCAACTACCTTTTGTGCTATTAACTGGTTTATTATTTGAAGTGTTATATATTGTCAAGTTATATTCTGTAGCAAAGAGTATCGCTCCTACTAATTGAGGATCCTCAATTTGACATGCAGAAATAGAGGTATAATTCCAATCTTGATACTCAGTCAATCTTGTTCCAGTAAATGTCAAGGAAGTAGGCATTGCTGTCATCCCTGCTGTTGAAGGTGGTGTAAACTGCCCTATCTCTGCTCTGCAGCCATCAAGAGAAGGTGCAATATAAACATTAATTTCCTGTGTTGTAGGAATCATATTAGTCTGATCACACTTAACATCTGGAACTGTTGAAGTCATTGTAATTTTGTACTCGCCGGGTAATGTGTCCTTAGAAGTTTGCCAGAGGAAGTTGAAATTATATGATGTGCCACCATATATAACTTTTTCATCATAAGTTGGAAAACCAGATACCGAAGAAGAAGTGCCTTGTTTTTTAATATCTAAATTCATTCTTGTATTGACTCTATCCCATGCCGCTAATTCTGGAGGCCAATAATAAGAATAAGGTCCAAATGCACTTGTAGTATCTGCACTAAGTTCTGTATCAGTTAATATACTTAATGGCAAGCCAGCTTCTGCACATGATTGAATACTTGGAGTAAATGTTGCTTGGCAGTTGTCTTTCCTTGTTACTGTTGATTGTGCATTCCCACATGAATATGTAAACCAGTTTGTTGTACTACCTGTCCAAGGATCCAATGTAATTTTTCCATATCTTGCCTGATAATCATTTACATAAAAATAGAGCGCATAATACGTTCTTTGACTAGGATTTGGAAAATTTAATCTTAAAAAATTTTCATTGGAAGTTAGAGGTTGGTTTGTAAACATAATTATCTCTCTATCGATAGTGACACAATTTATATCTAAACATTTCCAACCTATAGCATTTACATTATTTACCTTATTTCCTGCTTCATTACAAAAATAATAATCTCCATATAAATATTCACCATATATAGAAAAGGAAGTTAATATAAAACTTAGTATGACTATTAAAGCGAATTTTGAATTCATTATAAAAATATTTAAAGATTTCTAGTATTTAATTCTTTTTATAATTTAATTTAGAAAAAATTTTATTAAATTATGGTTAAATGAGATGTTTTTTAACAAAAAACCAAAATTGATATAATGTTCTTAAAGCATTATCCATGTGGGTCTGTTGTAGGTTCTGGCGGCAATGTCGGCTCTTGTGTCGGTGGCACCGGCGTATTCGTTGCTGGTGGAACTGGTGTATTTGTAGGTGGTGGAACTGGTGTATTTGTTGCTGGTGGCTTTGGTGTATTAGAGGGTATAACTTGAGTTGGTGGCACAGGTGTGTTGCTAGGTATTATTTGTGTTGGGCTCTTTGTTCTGGTTGCTGTTGGATCATATATTGTCTGTGTTGCTGTTGGAGTTGCTGTTGCATAGAATGGATTAAATATATTTAGCATATCTGTCCTTATTTCTAATCCAGAGGCATCTACTATAGCTAGCCTTAATGAGCAACTTTGAACATCTGGCTTTATTAATATTGATTCAAGTAAATCTGCATAGAAAATATTGCCTTGGCTAATAAGAGGCTTAGTAAATAAAGGTGTATCTCCCTGTCCGAAAACTTGAAGTGTATATTCCCCTATAGGTAGATTTGATAATTCATAACGGCAACCTAAAAATCCTCCTAATGGAAGTGTCATCTTATATCCAGTGCTTTCATCAAAATCAGGCAAAGCTGCACTCCTAGGTATAATCCCAGGATCCCCTAAATCCCCTCTTTGCATACAATAATAATTTAAAACGCTCTCAGGAGCAACTGTTGAAGTAGCTGTTGAAGTTGATGTTCCTGTTGGAGTAGCACATGCTGTTGGAGGTGTATCTGTATCTGTCGGAGATTGAAATGTCGGCTGCTGTGTATTAGGTTTAGGAATGCATCCACCAAGAAATACACCAAACAAAGTAAGCAACATAGCTATTGAAAATATCCTTGGTCCATTTGGTGTTCTTGTTGAAGGAACATCATCAAAACTAGAATACCCTGTTGGAGTTATTCCAGAACTTGTTATCTGATAAATAGTATTGCCATCTGAAAACATTGCCCCATCATTCATCTCTAAGAAATTTTGATATGCTTCTTCATATCCCTTTACTTTTTTCCCCCAATTGGTTGGTTTAACTCTTCTCAAACTTGTTGTTAACTTCTGTTCTAATCCTGAATATTCAAATCCTGAGGAAAATGCTTCTAAAACCTCATTTTTAGAAAGTTCTTCTGGTCTTTGTTCTATTGTAAGATAATCCCTTACAGCTGTTTTTACCTCACCAAAAGCTGTTTTTAACCTATCTAAAACACTTATTTTATCAGAAACAAAAGTCCTATCCAAAGCCAAAGCATCTGCATATACCATTTTAGCTTATATTACTTGGCTTTCATATATAAATATTTCGGTTTTGTTATTACTCAATAGTAAATCAATTTAAAATAATAAATAAAAAAAGCCATCACAACGTTTATATATTCTAAAAAAATAAAAAAAAGGAATGAAAAAGAATATTTCTATAGGAGGGCAGGCACTTATCGAAGGTGTGATGATGAGATCTGAAAAAAAATATGCTCTCTGCGTAAGAAAACCAAATAAAAAAATATCTACAAAGACTATTAAGATAAAGAATAATCCTTTAGGTAAAATCCCTTTTATAAGAGGCAGTGTGAGATTTATTGAAACAATCTCAATGGGAATAACCGGAATAACTTACTCTGCTGCAGAATCTTCAGGAGAAGAGGAAAAGCTTAATGCTGGAGAAGTTGCCTTTACAATTTTTTTATCTATAGGTATGACTGTTCTTTTGTTTTATATTGTTCCTTTAGTGGTTGCAAGATTATTGACAGATAATAGAGGTCTATTATTTAATTTAATAGATGGAATGCTCCGCCTGCTCATCTTCCTTATCTATCTTTTTATAATTTCCTTGATGCCTGACATAAAAAGAGTATTTCAATATCATGGAGCAGAGCACATGACAGTCCATTGCTATGAAAAAGGTGAAAAATTAACAATAGAGAACATAAAAAAGTATACAACATTACATCCAAGATGCGGTACAAACTTTTTATTGATAGTACTTATTGTCTCAATTTTCCTGTTTTCCTTCATACCTGTAAAGACCTTTGTATATAGGCTCGGCATGAGACTCTTACTGTTGCCTATTGTTGCTGGCATTTCCTATGAATTCCTAAAACTTGCAGGAAAATATTATGAAAATCCAATTATAAAGCTACTCACTTACCCAGGGATTATGCTACAAAAGATAACAACTAAAAGACCAGAAGAAGATATGATAGAAGTAGCAGTAAAAGCACTGAAAACAGCAATAAAATAATTAATCTTTAAGCATTTTTTCAAATTCTCTTCTTGTCAATAGCTTCTCAATATCAAAACTATCAACCTTTCTCTTTAATTTATCAAACTCTTCTTCATTTGCTCTTATCTTGAATTCTGTAACAAGATTTAGGAAGGTCTGCTTTAACATACTTATCTTGTTTTTTGTTTCTTCTGTTTTCTCTTTTAATCTTCTTATCTCTCTTTTTGCAGAAGAAATATCAGAATCCCAGGAAAGTATTTTCATCTCTTCATCCCTATGAAGCTTGTTTTGTTCATCTTCTAAATTTTCTACCCTCATAAGAATATTAAGAAACTCTGGCCCGAAAATCTTTTCATAATCTATTTGCACTACCTTTTTCGCCATATGCTAGAATAATAAAATGCCCTTTAAAAAACTTACCAATCAAAAGAATATATTTCTTTCTGTCATCTTCTTTGTAATTAATAATTCTTTATAGATTTTTTCTGAATTGAGCAAAGCGAAGTTTTTTGCTGTTTCGTCTTCTATTTCATCAGTATATCCCTGCTTTTTCTTAACATAGTCTATCAAATAATCTGATGCTGTTTTCCTCTCGTCTATCCTTTCCATGAATATCCTCAATGGCGCATGCATCTCAATAGAAGTTATTCTTTTTACAGTATCCATCAAAGATTTTGAATAATTAAAAACCTCTTTATCCTCAAATCCTTTGAATGCTGAATTCTTTTGGAGAATCTTTAATTTATCATGAGTAGGCACATATAATCTTTTATCTTCAAGCTTAAATGGCTCTTCATTTCCTATTTCAGAAGGTATAACCTCAACTGAATTATCCTCAACATATTTAGAAAGGGTTTTCATGACGCTTGAAAAAGCAATGACCTTGCTGATTGAATTCATATCTGCCCCCCTGCTTTCAATAGTTGCATGCGGGCTTATTTTTACAGGTTTCCAAGATGAATCAAGCAAAGAAGGATCATCTTTTTTTGAAAAATCTGATAAATTCATATTATAAGATCTTAAAAGATTTTTCCATTTTGAAGTTCTGTCCATTGTCCGCTGCAGTAAAGTATCAAAATCAGTTGAATACTCGTTAAGAGTGCCAAAATCAGGTTGTTTCGAATATAAAGCATTTGAAAAATTGAATAATTCATCTCCTCTATAAGCGATTATTCTTGCATCTTTGCCTATTAATTTGCCTTCATAATAAGGACTTGACTGCATCAAAGTAATTACAGCAGGATCAAGAGCTATATAAAGGTTAAAAAGATTAAGTACTTTATTTTTTATTACTGGCTTGATGTCCGGATAAAAAAAATTTATGTTTGGATTAAAAGAATTTTTTGGAAGAGAATAATGAAAATGAAAACCAATGCATCTTCCTGCATTTTTGAACTCTTCTTGCCCCAAAATCTCAGACTTAACAAAATATCTTTTGTCCTCCCTCATTATATTATCATTTTTTCCAGGATAGCTTCCATAATAGTACAGGCCAAGCTCATCCATCTCTATTTCATATAATAGAGATTCAAAATCATTAAAAAAATTATCAAAAATCTCTCTTGAATATATATGTGGAAAAGATGTAACTTCAATCATGGATAAGCCGCATTCCTGTTTTATCTCTGTTTCAGTCAGTTTGCTTTTCAGATTCTGGATTATTTTTTCTGCTTCATTTACTATTTTTCCTTCTTTATTTAAAAGAAAAAACTCCAGCTCTATACCAAACATCTTTGTAGCAGTTGGAAACTCGTTTTCATCCATATTTGACTAAAAAAGAAAAAACATTATAAAAGTTTTGTATATTTTTGGCTAATATTAAACCATATTAAACCAAAATATCTTCTACACTTTCTATATCTTTTTAAATCCAGAAAATACTAATTATATATGCTGGTCCTTTTGAGAGGGGAGGCTAAAATATTAAGACGGGGCTGTGCCCAAGGGTATAAACCCAAGAAGACCTCAGACATCTCAGGATATACAGCAGAAAAATTATTCTTTGATTATTCCATAACCTATTAACCTAAATCTTGTGCCCATTCTCCTAGAAATAGTAACTCTTGACTCTTTATCTGCGCAAACAGGCAATTTTAATTTACATTCAATTAAATTCTTACTCAGTTTTGTCACAAATCCTACTGTTGCAGCTGAATTCACATTGAGCATTAATATCTCTGACATTTTTATTGGCTCTACTTTAAGATCTTCTTTTGCTCCTACAACTCTATCCAAAAGAGATATCTCAAGTTTAAGATTATCCCAAACAGGAGGAAGCTTTCCTTCATAACCTACAATATTTCCTGTGAAACTATCTGCTTTTACAATAGAAGGATCAAGATTTGTCATGACTGCAATAGAGCCTCCTGGCCCAACCTTGGCAACTGTTTTGCCGCCTGTCATTAAACTTACTATTTTTGTTTTTACAGATTTCCATACCATCTTGTTTGCTTCTTCATATACTCTTCCAGGTCTTATCTCAATATTATCTCCTTCATTCAAAACACCCTGCTGTAAAGCTCCTCCAAAAATACCTCCCTTCAAATCTTTGACAGCAGCTCCTGGTTTATTTATGTCGAAAGATCTTGCAACAAACATTCTTGGATCTGCATTCATTTCTCTTTTTGGAGTTGGTATGTTTTCCTGAATTGCCTGTACAATAGCATCGATATTGATATTATGCTGTGCAGAAACAGGAAGGATTGGAGCATTCTCATATTCAGTTCCTTTTAAAAATTTTTTAATCTGCTCATAGTTTTTTACTGCCTGCTCTTCACTCACTAAATCTATTTTATTTTGGATGACAACAATATGTTTTATTCCAACAATCTTTAAAGCCATCAAATGCTCCCTTGTTTGTGGTTGAGGGCATTCTTCATTTGCTGCTACAAGTAAAAGAGCCCCATCCATCAAAGTTGCGCCAGCAAGCATAGTTGCCATCAAAGACTCATGTCCTGGTGCATCAACAAAAGAAACTTTTCTGACAAATTCAGCTTTATGACCTTTAGCGCATGTGCTTTTTGTAGTATAACAATCTGGCTCTTCACATTCATTACATTTTCTGAAAGTAGAATCTGCATACCCTAATCTAATTGTACTTCCTCTTTTTATTTCCTCAGAATGTGTATCTGTCCATTTGCCTGTTAATTTCTCTGTAAGTGTTGTTTTCCCATGATCAACATGGCCAACTAACCCAATATTTATCTCAGGCTGCATTACTTCTTCTTTATGTTCTTTAGGTTCTTTAACTTCTTTGACTTTTACTTCTTTTATTTCTTTAGTTTTTTTAGCTTCTTTAAATTCATTAAGATCCTTTTTTTCTTTTGTTCCTTTTGTTTCTTTTTTTTTAGTCTCTTTTTTCTTGTGTGTCTCTTTTTTTTCTGAAGCTTCTTTCTTTTTAGGCATACCGGGATGAAAAATATGTAGATTTAAATAATTTAGTAAAAAAGGCTTTTCCTTAATTTAGTTATCACTAATTAATAGTAAAAATAGATATATTTAAATAATAAGAGTAAATTTAAAGCCTGGAAAAATGAATAATCACTCTCCTCTAGAAGTACTCATAGAAAAAGAAGAAATTGTAATAAGGAATGATATAGGTTCCTTTACCTATTCTTTAGAGGGTTTAGATTTGTTTTTTAACTCTTCTTCAAAAAAAGTCAGGCTTCCTCTTCGGGGAAGGCCTATATCTGAACTAGAGATGATGAGATTAAGATTTCTTTTTTTAGCTTATTCTCAATTTGAAAACATTCCTAATTTTCCAGAAAATAAAAGAGAGAAAATCCAACAGTTATATTTGGAATTGGGAAATTTGGAAATGGAAATAAAAGAGATGGGATTTACAAGAACTACTTTTGACCAAGGCCTTGCTGAATTCATAGAATCCTGGATTGGAGATTACAAAAGATTATTTTTAAGAGTACAAGAATCTCAAAACCTAAAGTATGAAGAAAAAATTTCGCTAGATCATATCAATTTTCATTCATATGAGTATAAAGCAATAGTCACAAGTATTGCATCCCAATGGGGACCAGACGGAAAAATAACAAGTGAAAACTATGAAGAAACAATGAAAGGAATAGTATATCAGGTTTTTGTTGTAAGAAACGGTCAAAATAAAAACAAACCTTATGCTTCTGTTTATTTTCCAGAAACAGATGAGAGAAGACTAATTGAACTAAAAAAAATTTCTGATGGAACAATTGCTTCTTTGCCTATTTATGATCCTTCTCATGCTTCTTTTCTTGTATCTGTTTTAAATGAGCTAAAGTTAAAATCGCAGATAATGACAATAGCAACTGAAGATGGAGACAGTAATATTGTTCTTGTAAATAAGCCAGAAAGAACAGTTTATGGAAAAGGAAAGCCAAAAAGAGATTTTATTATGTCGTTAATGCCAACTTTATTTATCTCTAACTGGGATATAATATGGATGGATTCAGATAGTTCCTTGTTTTCTAACAAGGGATATCAATCTTTAGAGAATTATATGCTAACAGATGATGCCTTGCGTTTTTTCAATAATATAATGGCGAGACATCTAGTAGGAGCAGAAGTAGAAGTAAGTGGGGATAGATTTATTTTCAAAGGAACTTATAATATTGAGAAATCAGCTGAAGCATTTAGAAAGCTTCTTCATGGCTCATACACTTCAGATGTTGAAAATGATGTCTCTGGAACAAATGGGAATAATTGTGTCCAGCTATATTGCGGTATAAATGGCGATGGGATAATAAATTTGGCCTTGAATTCTCCTCATCATACATCATTAGGTAGCCTTTCTAAAAGAATAATGGAAAAATATTCATCTTGGCTTGAATCAATGGGAATATTAAGTAAAAGAATTAAAATAAACTCTAAACAAAAAATAAGTCAGGCGTTTTTAGAAGAAGCTAGAGCTAGGGATGTTGCTTCTATTGTGGGATATAACATTAATTCAGATTTAAGAAGAATAGCTCAAGGCTCTCTTCCTTTTAATAATCCAGATGCGTGGGATGGCTCTTCAATTTTTATAAGAGGAGAAAAAGCTTTTGCTGCAGGAAGCTTCATAGTTGACGTATACAAATATTTAAGTGAAATATTCAGCAGATGGGGAAATGTAAAACTTCCAACCATGATGCAAGTTAACAAAGTAGATTCTCCCTTGCCAATATCTGTAATTACCCCCTACTTACTTTCAAAAGGCATTACTAAAGTTGGTGATTATCTTTCAGGAATGTACTTTTTTCTTAATATAACAAGAGATTTAGATGGACTTCTTGACCCAAGCAGGAAACTTAATCCGAACTATAGGAGATTAGAAGATATTACTGATACACAAATTAATGCTATAACTGCTCTATCTGCAAAGTGTGCTGCAGATACTGAGGGAACAAGGTTATTATATGAAAAAATCAAAGATGAATTAATTTATCTTTCTCTTATGACAGGAATAACTCCTGGTCAAGTATCTGTTCTTTCTTTAAGTGAAATGTCCAATAATTTATGGAACAGATTTAGAAAGTCAAGGAGTCTTGCAACACCTAGCTTATCTTCAAATTCAATTAAAAAAACAGGTGAAAAAATTATTTTATATGATAATGTAGAATTGACTTATGATCCTCTTGAATTTCTTGATGCTGTGCTTCCTTTCCTACCTAAAAGAAAACAAAAATTGACTAAAAAATTCCTTTCTCCTGATTCTTTGGAAAACTTAAACCCTATAGATGTTCTAAGAAGATATGAAATTGTAAAAAGAATTGTTTTAGAGCCAGTTGATTATTTATTGGAAGTTCTCTCAAAAAATGAGATAAACCTAAATCAGGTTGAGATGATTGATGGAAGAGTAAAAAATATTGAAAGTCTGCTAACCATTTATGTTTATTCAAGAAAAAATGGCAGAGACACTCCTGTAAAAGAAGAAACAAAATTATCTGTAGAGGACTTTCAAAGATTGTTCATCAAACAATATGGTATGAATCCTTGGATTTTGCTTGAACAAATGAAATCTCACAAAAAAGAAAGTGATAGTATGCCCTCTCCTATATACAGCGGCTCAGCTTTCAAATTTTATAATGCAGATGATTTAGTAGATAGAAATAGACCTGGAATCAAAGGAAAGATGATAATTTTAAATGACTATGATCCTTCAAAAAATAGGCTTATGATTTTTCAGGGAGAAGAAGGTTATACCTTTTATAATGGCATAAACCTTGATTATTGTATGTTTTCCCCCTGGGCAAAAAATCTTTTGACAGGGATGTTTGAAGGGATATTCAATAGAGAATTATTCGGAAACTCAGATAGAATTGAGTTTACAAAGATAAAAGATTATCTTGTTAAACGGCTTGATGAGCTTGTAGAAACAGATTTATTACAAGAGGGAGCGCCTGGCTATTTTAGTATTAAGCTTCCTAATTCAAGCAAATATACTGAATTGCCTGATAAATTAAAAGGCTCATCTGTATTATATTTGAAAAAAAGGTTTAGAAATTGTTATCGCATAGAAAACAATAACTATGAAAACAGAAACACTTCTTCTTGGGATTTATTAGAAATAGAAGAAGAAGAACAAAACAGCATATCTGTAGGTTCAATTTACTCAATAAAAAAAACAGATTCAAGATATAGTGTAGAAAAAATAGATTATGTTGGAAATGAAACTATTTATACTACTGAAGAAACAATTATGTCCTTAGAACAATTTTTAGATTTACCTAAGGAAGAAAAGGAAAAATATGTTCTTAATAGTGAAGAATATATAGATATTCTTGACGGAAGTGCAATAGACAAAATATTAAGACCTATTATAGAATCTACAGAAGCTCAATTTTTAAAAGGTTATAATGGAAGTCATTTGGTAAAAGCTATATTAAATATTTGGACAGTAAGCAATACAGAGTCAAGATCAATGAATGGGATATATCTTCATAGAAAAGAACCTCTTTTTAATGTTACATCTGGTCCACTCTTTATTCATATTTAATAAGGTTTAATTTATTAGACTTCATTTAAATTTTTAACAACTTATTTACTTATTTAGTTAATTTTATAAACCACTCGATTTTCCAGAGAATTACCTAATGAATTATGACGGCACTTTTTGAAAAAAAAGGCCCGAAAGAAGGTAATCTTTCTGATGGTTACCTAAGGTTACTTAACAAACAAAGGTGAAAAAAATGGCTGAAAACACTGAAAAAGCATATGAAGCTATAGAAGTTGCCAGAACAACAGGCAAGATAAGAAAAGGAACAAACGAAGTTACAAAAGCAATTGAAAGAGGACAAGCTAAGTTGGTAGTATATGCCAAAGATATTACTCCTCCTGAAATTATAATGCACATCCCATTATTATGCAAGGAGAAAAAAATACCTTGTGTTGAAGTCCCAAGTAAAGAAGAACTTGGAGCTGCAGCAGGATTGGCTTTAGGAACAAGCAGCGTAGCAATAGTAGAACTTGGAGAAGCTTCTCAATTAGTAAAAGAATTTTCTCAAGAGTAGTGAGTGATAAAAATGGCGGCCATAAAAAAGATGCTAGGAAAAGAGAAAGAAGCAGAAGTAGAGATTAAGGGTCAGGTAAATTTCAGCGACGCATGGCAGGCAAGAGTAGAAGAGATAATGGGAAGGACAGGAACAAGAGGAGACGTTACTCAAGTTAGATGCAAAGTATTAGAAGGAAGAGACTCTAACAAAATTTTAAGAAGAAACGTCAGAGGACCTGTACAAATAGGAGATATATTGATGCTTAGAGAAACTGAAATTGAGGCCCGCCCACTAAACAAGACTGGAAGAGGTCAAGGCTAAATAAGGATAAAGGCGATTAAAATGGTAAAATGCACTTTTTGTGGAAAAGATATGAATAAAGGAACAGGCATGATGTACATTAAAAAAGATGCAAGAGTTTTTTATTTTTGCTCAACAAAATGCGAAAAAAACATGCTGAAACTTGAGAGAAAGCCTAGAACAACTAGATGGACAAAAGAATATATTAAAAATAAAAAAGCTAAATAATAAAAAATTGTATAAAGGGAGGGGATAAATATGCCCGAAAGATTTATTGAAAGAACACTTGTATTATTAAAGCCTGATTGTGTACAAAGAGGGCTTGTAGGAAATATCATAAATAGATTTGAAAATAGTGGCTTAAAAATAGTAGGAATGAAAATGGTCTGGGTAGATCAGGAATTTTCAAAAAAACATTACTCAGAGCATGTCTCTAAACCCTTTTACAAACCTTTAGAAACATTTATTACAGAAGGTCCTGTAATTGCTATGGCAATTGAAGGCATTCATGCTGTTGAACTTGTAAGGAAAATGGTTGGCTCAACAGAACCAAGAAAAGCTCTTCCTGGAACAATAAGGGGAGATTTTGCTCATCATTCTTATGATTATGCTGATAAAAAAGGAATTGCAATAAAAAATCTCATTCATGCCTCAGATACAAGCGAAAATGCAAAAAACGAGGTTGCATTATGGTTCAAGCCTGAGGAGATGCACACATATAAGACAGTTCATGAGGTTCATGTTTTTTAATAATTTAATTTATACTTTAAAAATAAAATATAAGGTGAAAATGAAATGGCAGAAAAGATGGTTGAACGTGTTAAAAGGATTATGACTAAACCTGAGCATATTAGAAATATCGCTATTTGCGCTCATATTGATCATGGTAAAACTACTTTCTCAGATAACTTGTTATCTGGAGCAGGTATGATGTCTGAAGACCTAGCTGGAAAATTGTGTGTTTTGGATTTCCATGCTGACGAACAGGAAAGAGGTATTACTATTGACACATCTGCCGTTAATATGGTTCACAATGTTCAAGGAGACGAATTCCTTATTAACTTGCTTGACACTCCAGGGCACGTTGATTTTGGTGGAGATGTTACAAGGGCAATGAGAGCAGCAGACGGCTGTATTGTCTTAGTTTGTGCAGTAGAAGGAATGATGCCTCAGACAGAAACAGTCTTGAGACAGGCATTAAGAGAAAGAGTCAAGCCGATTTTATTCATCAACAAAGTTGACAGATTAATCAAAGAATTGAAATTAAATCCAGAACAGATGCAGGAAAGATTCTTAAAAATAATCACTGGAGTAAATAAATTTATTGACAGTATTTCTCCACCTGAATTTAAAGGAAAATGGCTTGTAAATGTACAAAATGGTTCAGTATGTTTCGGAAGCGCTTTCCATAATTGGGGAATGTCCATTCCATATATGCAGAGAAAAGGACTTAAGTTCCAAGAGATAATTACTGCATATGAAACAGATGATGAAGAGCTTAAAAAAGATTTAAAGAAAAAAGCACCCTTACATGAAGTTGTTCTTGATGCAGTAGTCAAACATCTTCCTAATCCAATAAACGCACAGATTTACAGAATCCCAAAAATATGGCACGGTGATGTAGAAAGTGAGTTTGGAAAATCTTTAATGACTTGCAATCCTAATGGGGAAGTCGCATTTGTCATAACAAAGATTGTCGTTGATCCTCTTGCAGGAGAAATCTGTTCAGGAAGATTGTTCTCAGGAACAATGAAAAGAGGATTGAATGTATATTGTAATGGTGCAAAAGAAAATGCAAGAATCCAGCAAGTATATATATATAATGGAGCAAAAAGAGAAGTTGTAGATGATGTGCCTGCAGGAAATATTATAGGTATTGCAGGATTAAAGAATGGTTTTGCAGGAGAAACTGTCTCTTTGCAGCTTCAGGATCCTTTTGAACAGATTAAACATTTATTTGAGCCAGTTGTCACAAAAGCTGTTGAAGCAACTAAGCCAAGTGACTTGCCTAAATTAGTTGAAGTTTTGAGAAAAGTCGCTAAAGAAGATCCTTCTATCTCCATCCAGATTAATGAAGAAACAGGAGAACATTTAATGTCGGGCATGGGTGAATTGCACTTAGAAATCATTGAAAATAGAATTAAAACAGAAAAAGGACTTCCAATAAAAACAACACCACCTATTGTGGTATTTAGAGAAACAGTATTAAGGCCTTCTAGAGAATTTGAGGGAAAATCACCAAACAAGCACAACAAATTTTTATTTAGAGTAGAACCCTTATCCCAAGAGATAAGAGCAGCAATAAAATCTGGAGAAATTCCTGAAATGAGAATAAGAAAAAAAATGCAGGACCTTTGGGAAAAACTCTCAAATCTAGGAATGGACAGCAAAGAAGCTAGAGAAGTAAAAAACATATTCAAAGGAAATATGCTTGTCAACGCAACAAGAGGACAGGTACATGTAGGAGAAGTCATTGAATTAAACAATGATATGTTTGAAGATGTCATGACAGCCGGACCATTAGCAAAAGAACCAAGCATTGGTGTAAAAGTAACTTTAACTGATATGACCTTGCACGAAGATTCTATCCATAGAGGACCAGCACAAGTTTACCCTGCGGTAAGAGATGCCATAAGGGCTGCTATGATAGATGGTAGTGCTGTATTATTTGAGCCAGTTCAGATACTTCAGTTTGATACACCAACTGCATTCCTAGGTGAAATTTCAAAGTTGTTGTCTTCAAAGAGAGGACAGCTATTGGAAATGGAAAGTGAAGATGAGTTTACTACAATAAAAGGAAAGATGCCTGTTGCTGAAATGTTTGGATTAAGCAATGAATTAAGAAGCGCAACAGAAGGAAGAGCAAGTTTTGCTGTACAAGATCAGACTTTCGAAAAGCTTCCAGAGGAATTGCAACAGAGAATGATTATGCAGATTAGAAACAGGAAAGGATTGAAGGAAGAAGATATGGGAGTTTCAAATGAATCGTCATAGAAACGCTTATAAAGAGATATTATTTCCATAAAACATACTTAATTTAATGATTTAATTTAAACAAAATAAACGGAGGAAATTAAAAATGGCAAAAGGAAAAGAGCATTTAAACCTTGTTGTTATTGGTCATATTGACCATGGAAAATCAACTACTGTTGGTAGATTACTATTTGATTCTGGTAGTGTTTCAGAGCAGGAAATGAGAAAATTAAAAGAAATGGCAACTTCATTAGGAAAAGGCGGATTTGAATTCGCTTATGTCATGGACAATCTAAAAGAAGAAAGAGAAAGAGGTATCACAATTGACCTTGCTCACAAAAAATTCGAGACTTCAAGATACATGTTAACTGTTATAGATGCACCAGGACACAGAGATTTCGTCAAAAATATGATTACAGGAGCCTCACAAGCAGATGTAGGTTGCCTTGTTGTAGCAGTAACAGATGGTGTCATGGCACAAACAAAAGAGCACGTATTCTTAGCAAAAACACTAGGAGTTAACCAGCTTGTTATTGGTGTCAATAAAATGGATATGGTCAACTATGACCAAGCTAAATTTGAAGCTGTCAAGACACAAGTTGAAGCATTATTGAAAACAGTTGGCTATAAATTAGATGCTGATATTCAATTTGTTCCAATCTCTGGATTACAAGGAGATAATGTTGTCAAAAAATCAGATAAATTAGCTTGGTGGACAGGAAAAACATTAGTTGAAGCAATTGATAATTTTAGAATACCTGAAAAACCAGTAAATTTACCTTTAAGATTGCCAATTCAAGATGTATACAACATCACAGGTATAGGTGTTGTTCCAGTTGGAAGAGTTGAAACTGGAATCATGAAACCAAAAGATAAAATCTTTGCAGTCCCTGGAAGAGAAGGAAAAGGTGTCATGGGAGAATGTAAAACAATAGAAATGCACCATGAACAATTAGACAGAGCAGAACCTGGAGACAATGTAGGATTTTCAGTAGGTGGAATGGGCAAGAAAGATATTGCAAGAGGAGATGTTATTGGACATCCAGACACCCCTCCAACAGTTGCAACTGAATTTACAGCACAAATTGTTGTTTTGAATCATCCAACTGTCATGACTGTTGGTTATACACCTGTATTCCATATTCATACAGCACAAGTAGCATGTCAAATAACTGAACTTGTTAGAAAACTTGATCCAAGAACAGGTGCTTCATTACAGGAAAAACCAGACTTTATCAAAAATGGTGATGCTGCTATTGTTAAAATAAAGCCAACAACACCACTTGTTATTGAAAAGTTCAAAGAAATCCCGCAATTATCAAGATTTGCTATCAGGGATTCTGGTACAACAGTTGCAGCAGGTATGTGTATTGACCTTGTTGCAAAACCCATGAAATAAATAGATTTTTATTTATTTGATTTTTTTTCATGGTAAACTTAAAAATTATCATGTAGTAAATGAGAGGAAAGGGAAATAAAAATGCAGAAAGCAAGAATAAAATTAGCAAGCATGGACATTGATAAAATTAATCAAGTATGCGCCAGTATTAAAGATATTGCAGACAAAACAGGTGTTGATATGAGAGGGCCAATTCCCTTACCTACTAAAAAGTTAAGAGTCACCACAAGAAAAAGCCCAGACGGTGAAGGAACAGAAACATGGGAAAGATACGAAATGAGAGTACACAAAAGATTAATTGATTTGGGTATTGACGAAAGGGCTTTAAGACTTGTTATGAGAGTTCCAATTCCAGATGGCCTTAATATTGAAATCGAGATGATAGATGTTTAATTTTGTTATTTTTATAGTTTAAGATGAAATTTCATTTTATTACATCAATTCTTTTTGCATTGAATTTAACCTTTTTAGCATTAGTAGAAAATCTCTATAAAAGAATGTTGCTTCTAATCCCTGCTTTTTTTCTATTTTATATAACTTTCTTTCTTTTCATAATAGAATATGACAAGCAAAATACGATATCATGGAAAAAAAAGGAAGAAGAATTAATTCAAAAATTTAGTAGGAAAAACTTAAAAAAACAAAATAAGAAAGAATCAAAATACACCTAATCCTATTTCTGATATTTCTTCAAGATGATTTATTACAGTATGAAGCGTTGCTAAAATAACATATAAATTTCTCTTATTAGCTTCAGAAATTTTTTCTGATTCTACTGGTATGGAATAACTAAGTATTTTATGGATTTTCTCATATGCTTGATTTGAAAGATTAAAGTCCTTTTTAAAGATGCTATTAAATGCCATCTCATAAGATTCGATTATTTCATCATAATCTTTATTTATTTTTTTAATACTTTTGCTAGAGATGTTTTCTAAGGTTATAGCATTTTCTGCAATAGCGTAGAATGCATCTGTTATCTTTTCAATAGACTCAACAAGTAATAAAAAATCCTGACATTCCTTTAAAGTTATATCAAATTGCCTAAGAATATTGCTATTATGAATAGCAAAATTTATCTGTCTTCTAATTAAGAGGTAAAGTTTATCAACCTCATCTTCCCATAATTCTATAGTCTCCATACTTTTAGTTTCTTTGTTCAATAATTTTCTAGTTTCTTCTATAATCAATTTTGATATACTATATTCTCTTTTGATTGTCTTAAGAAGTGAAAGGTTTTCTGAAGTGAAGAAATCCTGCATTACTAATTTATTATCTGTTTGCTCTATAATTTCAAAACCCTTAAACTTCTTTAAGTCTAACGTCAATTTTATTAGAGTATTCCCGTTAAGTGGTTTATTGAAATTAAGAGTGATTTTTGTTGCTCCGTTCAAATAATGGCCTGTAAATTTTCTCAGTATCTCCTCTTCTGTGTTTCTCTCTGATATATTCAATAACACCTCTATTTTTTCAGGATCTTTATTATCGAGAAGTAATCTGAGACTTTGATCTTTATCCTCAAAGATAGATAGCTTATCTCCTGATTTAAGTCCTTTCCTAATTACCCATGTTTTTGGAAGGCTTATTGTATAAGTTGCTACTCCTGTTTTTTGTATTTTTCTTGTTTCCATATCTTTAATTACACTGAAAAAAGTATATATTTATTAGATTAATGTATATATAGAATATATATCTATTTATAAATAAATACTATTATTTTTAAAAAATTCTGTATCCTCGGATTATATTTAAATATGTTACTTACTCAAAACATAATGAAGTATTATTTTATAAGTTCAATATTTTTTGCAATCCTTATGGGCTTACAAGTTATAAATGATAATTTAAATAAGAGAATGATGCTAATGGTTATGTCTTTAATATTCTTTTTTTCAACTTTTATCTTGTTTGCAACAGAATACGATAAACAAAGTGAATATAGCTGGAAAAAAAAAGAACAAAAACTTATTGAAAATACATATTTAAATTTTTTAAACAAATATTACAAAAAAGAAAAATTAAATTAAAAAGAAATAATTGGTTTATTTCTTTGCTGCTTTCTTTATAGGCATGACGCCTGCCATATTCCCTATGACATTTATCAATTCTGTATCTGTTGGCACAACTATTTTTGAATTATTTGCAAGAGACTTTTCAACTGCCTCAAGCCTTCTTAATAACTGTGCATTCCCTATAAAATATTTGTTTGCTGCCTCATTAACTAATTTGATTGCCTGTGCTTCTCCTTCTGCCTCAAGTATCTTAGACTGCCTTACTCCCTCTGCTTGCTTGATTGATGCCATCCTGACACCATCTGCCTGAGTTTCTGTGGCAAGCGCATAATCTTTAGCTGCAATTTTTTCATTTTCTGCTTTGACAACCTTGTTCATTGTATCCTGAACATCTTTTGGAGGATCTATCTCTTTTAATTCTGTCCTTACTACCTCAAGACCCCAATTCTTAGTCTCCTCTTTCAATGTTTTCATCAATTCAGAATTTATCTTGTCCCTCTCACTATTTGCTGACTTCAAAGTGAGTGTTCCAATTATATTTCTTAAAGTTGTCCTTGCAAGACTTACTATCTGAATTTGATAATCATATACATTATATTGTGATGCTTTTACAGATTCTTCATCTGGTTTTACCCTAAAATAAACCTGTG
>CAYMPC010000013.1:0-7923 GCA_964392465.1 uncultured Methanosarcinales archaeon
ATGCGACGACTGGGAATCGAACCCAGAACTCAACCTTTTCGCTTCAGCGAAAGCTCGAAAATCTTCGATTTTCCCTGTTGGCAAGGTCGAATTATACCATTTAACCATCGTCGCCTATTTTTAAAAAGAAATAGAAATTGTTTATAAAGTTTACTTGAATAAGATTCAAAAAATATTTATACTATATCATATAAAAACAAATTATGGATACAAACAAAAAGCTAATTTTACTTTTTATTTATTATCTTTTGTTTATATCTAGTTTCTATTGTGTTTTCCAGTTAAGGCATTATATGACTGGAAAAATAGGAAGTAGCGAGATAAATGTAGATTTTTTTGGAAAAAACATTAAATTGAGTTCAGTAAAAGAAGTCACAAATTTAAAGATTATATTTTATACAATATGTGCTCTTTCTCTCTTAGCATCTTTCTTTATGATATATATTACAATTAGTTATAATTTTGATGTTATAAAGAAAAAAGGCCTTAAAGACGAAATAAAAGAAGAATTAATAGCAATTAATCAAAAAGAGAAAGAGTCTAAAACTTCTTAATTGTTTTAATTACTGAAAATAGAAAATCTTGTGCTTCTTTTTCAAATTCAATTCTTGCTCCTCCTTGTGAAACCGCAATATTATTATTTTTCCAGAGAAGCTTTCTCATCCCTTTATAATACTTATTCTCTTTCTTAAGGTAGCAATAAAGCTCAATTTTTTTTTCTTTTTTATTAAGAAAATTAAAAAACTCATCCAAATCAACAAGATCTTTAAGAGTGAGATTAAACAAAAACTTATCAGATTCAAATGAAAGGATATTGAAATTATTCTTAGAATTTAAAGTAAAATTACAACTAACTTCCTCTCTTTTTCCTAGACTATAATATAATATGTTTAAGTTGCTCACCATTTTTTAAAATAGATTAAAAAATCTTATATTTAAAATTAGCCCCAAAATATTTAAATCATAACTAAATATACTAGAAGAATATGCCAACTGATAAAGAAATAAAAAAAGAATTCAAAAAAGAATGTTCTCTTAACCCTGATAAATATTATGCAACTCAGCATTTGAGAAGTGAGGGTTTTGAGAGAAAAAAATGCACTAAATGCGGAATATATTTCTGGACAGTAAATGCAGACCAGCATATATGCGGAGATCCTTCCTGTTCAGGAGGATTTAGATTTATAGGAGATAAGCCTGCAAAAGAAGAACTTGATTATATTCAAGTGTGGAAAAGATTTGCTGCATTATTTGAAAAACTTGGCTATACTGAAATTAAAAGATATCCAGTTGTTGCAAGATGGAGGGATGATCAATATTGGGTGGGAGCATCAATTTATGATTTTCAGCCGCATGTAGTCTCAGGAGCAGTCGAGCCTCCTGCAAATCCATTAGTTGTTCCTCAATTCTGTTTAAGATTCAATGATATTGATAATGTCGGCATTACAGGAGCGCATTACACAGGATTTGTGATGATAGGTCAGCATATGTTTGTCCCAAAAGAAAAATGGGACCAGAATAAAGTATTTTCAGACATTCATATGTGGCTTAAGAAAGGATTAGGCCTGCCAAATAAAGAGATTACTTTTCATGAAGATGCATGGGCAGGAGGAGGCAATTTTGGGCCTTGCATGGAATATTTCTCAAGAGGATTAGAGTTGGGAAATCAAGTGTATATGTTATATGAACAAACACCCAGCGGAAAAAAAGAATTGCCTTTGAAAGTATTAGATATGGGAATGGGCCATGAAAGAAATGCATGGTTCACAAAAGGAACATCAACAAGTTATGAAACTACTTTTCCAACAGTAAGCAAAAAAATGTATCAAATTACAGGAATAAAACCAGAAGGAGAGTTGATGAAAAAATTCCTTCCTTATTCTTCATATCTTAATGTAGATGAAGTTGAAGATATAAACAAGACATGGAAAATGGTCGCTGACAAAATAGATATTGATGTTGAAGAGCTAAAACAAAAAATATTGCCTTTGTCAGCTCTTTATTCTGTTGCAGAGCATACAAGATCAGGATTGTTTGCAATAAATGATGGAGCTCTGCCGAATAATGTGGGAGGAGGATACAATCTCAGAGTCATTTTGAGAAGGGCAATGGATTTCCTTGATAAATATCAATGGAATGTTTCTATGAATGATATTGCAGAATGGCACGCAGATTATTTGAAGCCATTATTCCCAGAATTGCATGAGAATATAGAAAGTGTCAAATCTATTTTAGATGTGGAAAAAAGAAAATATGCAGAAACAAAATCAAAATCAAGGCAGATAATCACAAATTTGCTGAATAAAGAGGACACAATCTCAGAAAAAAAGTTTATAGAATTATATTCTTCACAGGGCATTAGTCCTGAAATGATAGAAGAGCAGGCAAAGGTAATAGGAAAAAAGATAGTTGTTCCAGATGATTTTTACGGAAAAGTTTCTGAACTCCAGAAAGAAACAGCGCCTGAAAAAGAAATAAAAGAAAAACTTCATTTGGATGATGTACAGGAGACAGAAATTCTTTATTATAGTGATTTTGCATTAGTTGAATTTAAGGGAGCAGTGCAAAAAGTCATCAAAAATAAAGTTATTTTAGACAGGACAGCGTTTTATCCAACTTCAGGAGGGCAGATGCACGATATAGGAACTCTTGAAGGCCATAAGCTTGTAGATTGTTATAAACAAGGAGGTATTGTGGTTCATGTTTTAGACCAAGAGCCTGATTTTGAAAAAGGTCAAGTAGTGCATGGTAAAATTGATTTCAAAAGAAGATTACAATTAGCCCAGCATCATACATCTACCCATATAATAAATGGATCTGCAAAACAGATTTTAGGGAAACACATCTGGCAGGCAGGAGCTCATAAAGATTTAGACAAAGCAAGACTGGATATAACTCATTATGAAGCTTTGACAGAAGAGCAGGTTATGAAAATAGAAAAATTAGCGAATCAGATAATAGAAGAGAATAGGCCAGTTTATTCTAATTTGATGAAAAGAAATCTTGCAGAAGCAGAGTATGGGTTTGTCTTATATCAGGGAGGAGCTGTTCCTGGGAAAGTTTTGAGAATAATATCTATTCCTGGGTTTGACACAGAAGCATGTGGCGGAACACACTTGCACACAACAGGAGAGGCAAAATTAATCAAGATTCTTAAGACAAGCAAAATACAAGATGGTATGGTCAGAATAGAATTCACAGCGGGCGAGGCAGCTGCAAATGAGATAGGCAGAGAAACAAATATTCTACAGGAGGCAGCAAGACTGCTTGACTGCAAGATAAATCAAGTGCCAGCAAGAGCAAATGAGCTATTTGAGAAATGGAAAAAGGTTGTAAAGAAAAACAAAATAGAATCAGAAGACGACTTTACTTTAATCAGCAAAGAAGAATCAAATGAAACAGAGCCATTGCTATTGAAAAACACAGCAGGAATCTTAAAGACACAGCCAGAGCATATTGTTAAGACTATTACTAGATTTAAGAAAGAGATGTTAGAAAAAAAGAAATAAAGTTCTCATTAATCTTAATTAATTTTTATTTATTCTTAACTTTTAAATATAACTTACTTTGTTTGTTTAATAATGTCTTTAGAAGAATATATACATCTTAATGAGACATCAATCAAATTAGGTAGTGTTATCCTTGTTAATCCTATTACTAAGATAGAGATAGATTTAGTACCGATGATGCATATTGCAAAAAATCAATATTATGAAGAAGTATATAATCTATCTTTGAGCAGAGGAGAAAAAGATAACGTTGCAGTATTATCTGAAAATATGAAACTTAAGTTGAAATTCACAAATCTTAATGATATTATTATGAATTTTCTACAAGTAACTGATTTTACTTCTTTTTATAGAAGGGTTGCAAAAGAATTTTCAAGAAGAATATCAACAGAAATTATATTCCAGGGAGATTCAAGACTTAATGAAAAAGACTTGAAAAATTGGTTTATTTCAGACATTGACGAAAATAATAGAAATAAGCATTTTAATCCTCTTGATATTCCTAAATATATAGGAAATCTTCTATTTAAAATTGCTATTTCTTGTCCTTTGTTAATTAAATATTTTTATACTCCTTTAATTGCAAGAGGAGAAACAATAAAGATACTTATTAAAAAACCAAATTTAAACAGAGACTTATATTCACTAAAAGAAAAAGGAGTCTTAATAGATTTTGAAAATTTAAATATGACAAATAATTATAATCGTTTTGTTATATATTATGGTTTGGCACATATACCTTTTCTTGAAAAAAAATTTGAGGAATTAGGATACCGTCGGGATGGCAACCTCAGTTATGTAGAACTATTGCCTATAATTAATTAAAATAAAAAAACTAATAATATTTCTCTAACAAAGGCTTTATATCAATATTATCTATTGGCTGCAAGGCAACAGGCATGTCTTTGTCCTGAGGCAATGCATCTGAATATGTCTCTCTTTGTGATTGATAAAATATTCCAATAGGTATTTTATCTCCCCATTCCCAGACTTTCTTGCATGCTTCGTCAAAGTTATCTGTTTTATAGCCTGTACTTTGCAAGTCATATACTTTGTCATTGTAGAAATCAAAAGTCTGTGTAGGATTATAAGAGACACAGGGCTGTAATATATCAATAAATGCAAATCCTTTATGTTTCAAAGCCTCTGTTACCAAGCCAGTTAAATGCTTAATATTGCCGGCAAATCCTCTTGCAACAAAAGTTCCATTAGCTGCTAATGCTAATGCTAAAGGATTAATAGGTGGTTCAATTGAGCCATGTGGTGTAGAAGGGGTCTTAGTTCCCTTTAATGCAGTTGGTGAGGTTTGTCCTTTTGTCAATCCATAGACCATATTATTATGGACAAGATAAGTTATTTTTACATTTCTTCTTACTGCCTGAAGAAAATGGTTTAATCCTATCCCATAGCCGTCTCCATCTCCACCAACTGAAACAACAGTCAATTTAGGATTAGCTAATTGTACTCCTGTTGCAGCTGCTACCCCTCTTCCATGGATGCTTTCTAAGCCATATGTCTTGATATAATGAGGCAGTTTTCCTGAGCATCCAATTCCAGAAGCAACAACAACATCTTTCTGATTTAAATTCAAATTAGCTATTGCCTGTTTAAGAGCCATTAATATTCCAAAATCACCACATCCAGGACACCATTGTACTGTATTCTTATTTCCGAGCTCCATTACTGTACTCATTCTGTCATCACCTCTTTGGCTCTTTGATAAATATCTTCTGGATCAACAGGCCTTCCATCATATCTCAATAGAGTGTTATCAATGAAAACTCCTGTTTTTTCCCTTATCAAGCCTCTCATCTGTGCTTCGCTATTTCCCTCTACAATTAATGTTTTTTTAGCTTTGGATAATATCTCAGAAATTTTTTTCACAGGGAAAGGATTTATCCAAAGAATCTGCATAACATTGACTTTATAGCCGTCTTTCGTAAGCCATTTCATTGCATCAAGAGCAGCGCCCTTATTCGAGCCCCATACAACAATAGTCAATTCACCATCTTTATCTCCATATAATCTTGGAGCAACCTCATCTTCTTTTATGGATAGTAATTTTTTTGCTCTCTTATTTACTTGGGCAATCCTCATCTCGCTTGTCTCATCACTAAAACTGTCTTCTTTATGTTCATAGCTTGTTGAAACATACATGCCGTTCGGTTGTCCAGGGACAGGCCGTGGAGATATGCCGTCATCTGTTAATTTATATCTCTTGAAATCAACAGCCTTTTCCATCTGTTCATTAGTCATCAATTTTCCTCTTTCAATCTTCAGTTTTGAAGTGTCAAAAGGCTTTGTTGTTTTTGAAGATTCAGAAAGATGCTTATCCAATAATACAATTCCAGGAGTTTGCACTCTGTCTGTTAAATTAAATATCTTGAATGTTTCAAAAAACGCTTCATCAACATCTCCAGGAGCGACAACCAATCTTGGAAATTCTCCCTGAGAAGCATGCAAAACAAACCTTAAATCAGATTGCTCTGTAAAAGTCGGCATTCCAGTAGATGGTCCAGTTCTCTGGCTTTCAATAATTACTAAAGGAGTTTCACTTAATCCAGCCATTCCAATACCTTCTGTCATCAAAGCAAACCCTCCTCCAGAAGTTGCTGTCAATGATCTCGCTCCTGTCATTGCAGAACCGCAAATCATGTTAATAGCAGCAATCTCATCTTCAGTATGCTTGACAACAATATTATAATTCTGTTCTTGTCCTGCCATAAAATGCAGCACTCCAGATGAAGGAGTCATTGGATATTCCGCAACAAACTTTACTCCTGCTTTTATTGCTCCTAAAGAAGAAGCCTCATTTCCTGATAAAAGGATAGTTGGCTCTGTTTTCAGTTGTTCAAGTCTTACTTTAAATTTAATGTTCTTAAAATTATTTTTCAAATAATCATAACCGGCCTTTGCTGCTTTTTTGTTGATTTCAACAACAGCCTCGCCTTTCTTTTTTCCGAATTGCTTTTCTAAAGCAATGCCAAGATCATCAAGATTTATATTTATCAGACATGCTATTGCGCCTACTGCAACAATATTCCCATAGATCTTATTTCCTAGTTCCTTTCCAATCTTAGAAAAGGGTACAGGAATTAAGAGTATATCTTTTCTGTCAGATAAATTAAGTTCATTTATGTCTATTGCTTCTGAATCATAAATTATAGCACCTTCAGAAGTAAGCTCTTTATAATGATGTTCGATTGTCTGCTTATCTATTGCAACAAGAAGATCTATTGTTTTTATTTGGCAATGCACTTCTTCCTGCTCAGCTCTTACATAACAGGCATTATGCCCCCCTTTAATTAAGGAAGGATACTCTGCAGTGTAAAACACATGCAGACCCATCTTTTGGACAGACCTTGCAAACATTGCGCCAATTGTGAAAACACCAGAACCAGCAGGACCTCCTGCTTTCATAGCTATCATATTGTTCATCATTAATACCTCTTTTTTCTTTTTTATAGAAATGTCAGTTGAACTAGATGATTTTTTTCTTTGTTTCATCTTCTGTTAAATGAATTACTTCTACAGGACAGCTTTCTGCAGCTTCTAAATTAAGCTCATAATCCTTCTCTTCAATTGTTTTTTCTTGCCAGCCATTTGGCTTAGGAGAGCCTCCTACTATATCAGATTTACCATCATCATTCATTTCCCAGAATTTTGGAGCGATTGTAGCGCATGCGCCACAGCCAATGCAATTAGGCCTGTCATGTTGCATAGTATAAGTTTTAGCCAATTTCATCACCTTTTTATGATTTTTAAAAGAGAATTCCTTATTAAAGTTTTTGATATGTTTATGGAGGTACACCTACCTCTTTATCTAATTATTTATTCTTTTCAACCCCTATTTTAGGGCATTCTTTTTCAAGAAAACAGCTATTGCACAAAGGAACAGGCGCTTTACATATAGCCCTCCCATGCTCTATTAAGTAATATGTTATTTTATTCCATTCCTTTTTAGGAAATATTTTCATTAAGTCTTTCTCAATTTTATTAGGGTCTTTATTTTTTGTTAATCCTAATCTATAAGAAATCCTTTTTACATGGGTGTCAACAGCTATTCCTTCATTCTTTCCATACGTATTTGAAAGAACAATATTAGCTGTCTTTCTTGCGACACCAGGCAATTTCAATAAGTCCTCCATTGTATCAGGAACTTTTCCATGAAATTCTTCAACAATAATCTTACATGTCTCTTGAATATGTTTTGCCTTTGCATTATAGAAACCAGTTGATTTTATGTATTTCTTTAGTTCATTAATATCTCCATAAGCATAATCCTCTACTTTTTTATATCTCTTAAAAAGCTCTTTTGTCACAATCTCTACTCTTTTATCTGTGCATTGTGCAGAAAGGATAACAGCAATAAGCAATTCAACAGGATTTTTGTAAGAAAGAGCTATTTTTGATT
>CAYMPC010000013.1:7933-13414 GCA_964392465.1 uncultured Methanosarcinales archaeon
CTCTTTTTTAGAATTGAATAGATTTTGTCTGCTGTTAGCATAGTAATATAAACTTAATAAAAAGAATCAAGCAGGAGGGTTCTCCTTTTTTTCTTCATCCAGATTTATAATCTTTATTACTTCTACTGGACAGGCCTTTGCACCTTCAATAACAGACTGGCTGCCTTCTACTTCTAATTCAAACTTTCCTTCGCCGATATCTTTTCCATTGATCAAGTCTGCTTTTCCATCAGTAGCTATCTTGAAATGCTCAGGATCCATGGCAGCGCATGCTCCAGCCCCTATACATTTTACCCTGTCATATATGATTTTATATTTTACCATGATATTATTACACCTCTATGTTCTGTTTTGATTAATATTTCACTGATTTATGCGCTAGTTTTTATATTTTTTTATAAATAAAAAGAAAAATAATCAAGTTACTTTTTCTTAGTAACTTTTGAAAAAACCTTTTTCAGCATAGATTCCTGTTTTTCCTTTTTTTGCTTAATTGGTTTTTTCTTTGATTCTTCTGTTTTCTCTTGCTTTTCAGGAACTATCACTGGTAATTCTTGTTTGGTTTCTTTAGTTATAATCTCTTTTTCTTCTCTTTTAACAGCAGTAGGCATAGTAATGCTTTCTGTTTTTTTCTTAAACAAATCAGGCTGTTCCATATTAATTTTTTGTATCAAAGAAGGAGGTTCCTGCCTGAATTCTTGGAAAACAGGTTTTTTCATTTGAAAGTCCTTTCTCTGGAAGTTTGGCTTGTTTCCTTGGAAGGTCTCTTTTTTTATAGGGAATTTCTCTTGTTTTCTGTTATCATATCTATCCTTGATAAGTACTTTATCCAGTTCTTTATCTAAATCAATAAACTCATCAGCTTCAGATAATATCCTTGAAGAAGCAGTCTTTTTGAAAGCTATAACCTCTGCCCTGCATCCTAGAGCCTTTACGTGTTCTAACAAATCTTTGAAATCTCCATCTCCTGAGACTAAAACAATGACATCTAGCTTTGAGGCCATTCTCATTATATCCATGGCAATTCCAACATCCCAATCCCCTTTCTTTGCTCCACCATAAAAAGTCTGCAAATCCTTTGATCTTACATCATAGCCTATTTTTTCAAGGGCTTCAAAAAAATTTTCTTCTTCTTTTATATCTGCTTTAATTACATATGCTATTGCCCTAATTAACTGTCTTCCTGCTACTGCCCTGCTTAATATATGGGCAAAATTCACTTTTGTATGGTAGAACTGCTTTGCACTGTAATACATATTTTGTATATCTACAAAAACACCAACTCTCTGATCTTTATGTTTTGGCATAATTTATTCACCTTTTATTCTTCAAACAATTTTTTTTATATCTCTAATATATTTTTCAAAACAAAGGAAATTTTTCCTTTTAAACCATAAAAATACATTTTGGTTATAAATGTTATTCTTTTCTATTCCTTTTCTATTTACTTTTAAACTTTTTTAATTAATTTTAAATATTCTCTCTGCTTTTTACTTCTCATGGTTTTTTTCACAGCAGCAATAATAGGGCTCTTAGTAATTATATTTGGTTTTATTTTATCTTCCTTGCCATTATATTTTTCAGTTAAATTCCTTAAAGGCAAAACCTCACTCATAAAAACTGTTTTTGTAACTTTAATGACAGGAATTATAATATCTGCAGTTAAATTCAGATTTAAGACATTTGGGGCAATAATAGCTTTTTTTATTTTAATATGGCTCTATCATGAGATTTTCCGCTTAAAATGGATAAAGGCAGTTCTGGCATGGCTCCTGCAGTTTGTTTTCATAGCGCTCTTTTATATTATTGCTTTCTTCTTATTAGCAACATTAATCGGATTGACTATTATTTTCTAATTTAAAGCAACTAATAACTAAGATATTCTTTATAATTAATTATTCTCTTTTTTCAACAACCATCATACTTATGAAAAAAATAGAGAAAAAAGTACTTATTCCAATAATAATAAGTGTCAATCCTAATAATATTCCGCTGTAATTGATAAAAACAAGGTTAATTTTCTTAAATAAATAAAAAAGAGAGCAAATAAAACCCAAGAAAAAAACCCCAATGCTAATTAAAATCCCCTTTTCTAAAGGAATCTTTTCAGCTATAAAATCTATTAATTTGTCTTGCTTTTCAAATCCGCTGTGAATAGAATAAATTCTTGAATATAAACCAATACTTATTATCTGATATCCTAAAATTGAAACTAAAGATCCTAAAAGAGAAGCATAAATGCTTATATCTATATTGTTGATGATTAAACGGCCAAAAAGCATTAATCCTAAGATTAAGAAACCTATAGATAATAAAAAAAAGCCAGGTATAAAAAAAAGATAAATAGGGCTGAACATCAACATAAATCTTAAATGTCTCCAGCCATCACTGAATGTTTTTAATTTAGATTTTCCTTTTCTTGGTGAATAGGTTATAGGAACTTCTGTTATTTTTAAGCCTCTTTTTGCAGCTTTTATAATCATTTCAGAAGCAAACTCCATCCCGGTTGTCCTTAAATCTAAAGAAAGCAACGCGCTTTTTTTTATTGCTCTAAATCCTGAATTTGTATCTGTAATCTTTGTTTTGAAAAAGACATTTAAAATAAAAGAAAGAACAGGATTTCCTACATATCTATGGAGAAAAGGCATTGCTCCTTTTTTTATTTCTCCTTTTAATCTGCTTCCAATAACTAAATCATAGCCTTCATCTAACTTTTCTATAAATTTAGGTATTTCTGAAAAATCATATGTTCCATCAGAATCACCGATTATGATATACTTTCCTTTTGCCTCTTTTAGTGCTTCCATACATGCTATCCCATATCCTTTTTTATCATGCTTAATTAACTTTACATTATGTTCTTCAGCTATATGAGGAGAATAATCAGTGGAAGAATCTGAAACAATAATCTCGCTTTTTAATTTTGATTTTCTTATTACTCTTTTTAGTTGTAATATACATTCTCCTATCGTGCTTTCTTCATTTCTGCATGGAAGAATAATAGACACATCAATATTCATAAGACTAAGAATTAATCACTTATATTTAAATGTAAAAGAATAAAATTTATTATTAGTTATTTAAGAAAGTTCCTTTTTGAATTTCTCTATTATTTTTACAGGACTGGGATCTCTTCCGTATTCTAGAGCAAGATAATATGACACATATAATCCCATCCAGACACCAAAAAATAATCTTGTAAGGAAATTATCCCCCACAATACCAATCTCAGTTACAGTTACTTTGTATTGGTTTATCAGTTTTTTGAATACTTTTATCCTATCTTTAATTTTCAAATAATCTTCTTTGTCGCTTATTATAATAACATGTGAATCGATAGTCTGATTTTCATATCCGCAAATTTCATTATGGTTGAATTCAGGAAAAACATTGAAGAATGCATGGGTTTTAGCATTTTCGTTAATGTCTGTTTTCCACTTTTCAGCAATACAAAACATTCTCTGAGAGGAATAAATTATAGGTATCTTTCCTTTTAGTTTTGGTGCAAGTTCCTTAGCTCCTCTCTCTATTTTTTCAGCTGCTGCTTTCAACTCACTAATTGTTTTTTTAATTATTTTATCCTGATCTTCAATTAATCCGGAATAATTTAGGATATTTAATATAGGAATAAGTAAATAAGGGAGAGACAATCTAGGTTGAATTCCTCCTGGTATCTTTATATGCGGTGTTTTGTTCATTTTTGAGAGCTCTTCTAATTTTCCGCCTGAGGATATTGCAATTACCTTGCAGCTTCTTCTTACAGCAGACCTATAGGCAGAAATTGTCTCTTCAGTATTTCCAGAATAAGAAACAGCAAAGACAAGGCTTTTTCTTTGGATGAATTCAGGAAGATTATAATCTTTAATAACAAAAATTTTTAAAGGCAGATCTTGTAGATATACACTCAATAAATCGCCGGTAAATCCGCTTCCTCCCATACCGCAAATAGCAACATTTTCTATAAATTCTTTAGGGAAAGTAACATCTTCGCCAAACTCTAAAACCTCATTAATCATATCAGGGAATTTCTTTAAAATAGAACCCATTTCCTGTTTGTCTATGTTAGTTGATTCCATCTTTTCACCGTATTTTCAATAAATCTAACTATATTTAAATATATTTAAAATAAAAATTTATTTAGGTTTAGGAAACTTCCAATTTCATTTTTTAAATCAGTAGCATCTGTCTTAACCATCCCTTCATAATCTTTTGATTTGCTTTTGAATAGAAACTTATCAAAAATAGTCCTAATAAAAGTATACTCTGCTCTTGCTTCCCATTTGCCTCTGACATTATATAAGACAAAAGCATCAATCACAATATTAACCTTCCCTTTATTTAAACTTACATTTATTCCATCAATTTTTTTATGTGTATCTGTTATATCAGAAATATTTACCCATACCTGCACTTCAAGTTTATTTCCTTTTGCCTCTTTGAAAGGTCTTAATCTTAAATTTATACTTCTTCCTTTTTCAGTAACTTTCTCGTCATGGCTCTCAACTTTTTTAGTATAGCCTCTCTTTCTGAAAAAAGAATCTATCATAATTAATAAATCGCTTAAGTTGAATATTCCTTGGTAATTTACTTGCATGCCAAGCGCCACATGCTGAATCTCATCTCTTAGCATTTGCTTTTTTACCTCTCATACAAAAACTTGTTTAAATTAAGATAGCCGGCTAGTTCTGTTTTCAATTCTGTTGTTACATGCTTTAAAACACCTTCCCAGTAAGCAATTCTTGGTCTATTTAGATATTGCTCATAAAGCACTCTAAATAAAAAATAAACAGGAAGAGTATCATCAAATATTCCAAAATAATCAGTTTGTAAAAATGCATCAAACATTATATTCAATTTTCCTTGATTCGTTTTAATTTTTACACCATCAACTTCTTTTTCTACTTCAATCAAGTCATTAGCATATATCCAAAGTCTTGTCTGAAGCCTGACGTAAGAATCTGTCTTTTTATAGTATTCTGCTTTTACATGGATATACTTTCCTCTTTCTGTATGATATTCTTCATCAAAAACAAGCTTCTTATCAAAAGCTTTTGATCTAAAATATTTATCAATAATCCTGAATACTTCTTTCATGCTAAATAATCCTTCAAAAGAAAGCGTTTCAGCAACAACAGGTGAATATATTTCAGTCATTTTTAATATGCATTTGTAGCAGTTTCCATCTCAAGGAATTTTTTTACGTCAGTCATAAAGTCATATAAATAATAATCCAGATAATCGAAATATTTTAATAAGTTTTCATGATATAGTATCTTATTATTCAGAAATTTTTCTATTTTTTTTAGTCCTTCTGATTTTTCAAAATCTCCATCATAATCAAGGATATAACCTCCATTTATTACAATTTTCATTCTTGCTTCAGTGAGTATTTTTTTCTTTCCTTCTTTGATAATTTCGACAGGTTTTGCTTCCCACAGCCATATTTCAGGAAGCAATTGGAACATGCAATAAAAGCTAATT
>CAYMPC010000013.1:13424-25548 GCA_964392465.1 uncultured Methanosarcinales archaeon
ATTTTATAAATTTTATAAGGAGGCTTATCTAAAACTTTAGTTTCATAAAAATCAAAATCATGATCTTTAACCCATTTAACAATAAACCTGTATAATCCATCAAAATCAAAAATACCCCTATATCTAATAGTCCTATGAAAGTTATATTTACTATAATCTGCCATAGTTAGGTCCATCTTGAGTATATTAATATGTATACTAGTTTATATAATTTTTGTTGTTTAAGCTAGAAAACTAATTATATCTTGTCTGCCCAATATAATTCCTAGTAATTTGCCTTATCTCCAGTTCTCTCTTTTCAGGATATAATATATGAAGGACTTCATGAGTCAATACCTCAAGATAATCATTACCTAAAAGAGAATCAAGAATTTCGATATAATTGCTATGAATGAAGGCTCTTCCTAAAACTCCTGTGCCTAAAACGTTTTGCGGCACACTTCTTACAATAACTCCAGTTGGGACAAATAACCCATAACTATTATTTTCATTATCTTTTTCTTGTTTAATGAACTTATTTTCTTCATCTTTAGATTTGTTTCTGCCATATATATAATAAGTGTTTGGGAAAAACTCATACAAAAAGATTTTTTTATCCTCAATTTTGCTCTCTTCAACAATAAAAGCAGTTTTATTTAGGAGATTAGGAGCAATTATATTTTTTGATTCTTCTTCTAAATTAAAAATAAAACCTCTTCTTTCTTTGTCCTGTCTTGTAAGCTCTTCAAGAATCTCTTCAAGTGTAAATACGTTTTCAAAAATAGTATTTTGCTGATTAGAAAAAACAATTTCCTCATTGTTTATTCTCCTAAATATCCTATCTTTTAAATTCAAAATATCCTGCAGCATAATTATAAATTAAATGAAAAAATCAATTATTAATCATTACCTCAACATCTTTTCCGAAAATTTCTCTTAGATTATGGAATAATGGTTGTTTAATATAAACCCTGTTGGGTATTTCAGTTTCAGCCATTGCTTTCTCAAGCTCTTCAACTGAAGATCCTCTTATATTTTCAAGAGAGCCCTCTTCTGTTATGTCTGCTTTAGTTATCTGCTTGTCATCGGCATCAAGATCATGTATAATAAAAGCTATTTTATCCAACAGAATTATTTCACCATATAACTTTCCATGCTTTACTCTTATTTTTGCTTTTTCTATTTCCTTTCCTCTTTTTCTCTGTATATATTCAACAAGGAACTTATGAAAATCCTTGCTTGCTTTCGTAACTTTATTTATATCTGTTTTTGTCAATTTTCCTTCATCATAATCTTCTTTTGCGTTTATTATTTCTTTTAGATGCCTCATATATTTATGTGGGATTTTTCCAGTATCAATAAGTGCCTTTTCAAACACACCAATTATTTCATTTTCTTTAATCTTTTGAACATCTTCCATTTTTAAGATATCTTTCAATATAGTTAAAGTATTTTCATAGGTATGTAAGAGAGACTCTTCTTCTTTTACTTTTTCTATCTGTTTGAAAAGTTTTTGTATTCTTTTCAGATATTTTGTAGCATTCTCTAGTAATTCATCTACTTCTTTTCCCGTAAGTTCTTTTTTAGTATTATGTTCAATTTCTTTTCTAACTTGGATGTTTTTTTCAAGAATCTTTATGTATTCTTCTTCAAGCAGTTTCTCTTTTTTGACAAAAATTTCTCTCATTAATTCAGGTGTTTCTTTTGGAGTTGGAGGAGGCACGCCATATAGCATTAAAGCAGCTTGGCTTGGTGTCAAAATAGCATAAAAGGTGTCTTCCATTCCAATGCTCTTCAATTTGAATTCAACTGCTTTAACTAACTGATCTCCAGACTGCATAAATATATCAATCGCTTCCTGGCTAGGCTTGACTTTTCCCATTTTTAATAATTGTTTCCATGGCATAAATATCCCTCTATCATAGAAAGGAATGCCATCTCTCAAGAAAGTAAATATGATGGGGTTAGCTTCTTTTATGTTATCCCAGAAGTCTGTAAGTATATAAACCTGGATATTCAATTTATTTTTGATACCTGTTAATTCTCCTGCTTCAAGTCCCATCCCTATTATTATTGCTCTCAATTTATCCTTTAGCTCTATCCTGGTCATCTTTTTTACATCTGTGTCATCTATAACCAAGAAGACATCTATATCAGAATCTTTTGAAGCTTTTCCCTGGACTAAGCTACCAGCAAGAACATAACAGACAATATATTTCTCAAATTTTTTTAAGACCATCTGTTTGTGGATTTCTGAAATCTTAATAGCAGCGAGCATTCCTGTATCATACACAGGCGCACTTGTTGCAATCATTGCAAGATAATCATATTTTGCATCATAGCAGCTCTGCCACAATTCACTTAAAATAATTGTTTCTACATTTATATTTTGATCAATACTTTTTCCTATAGAGAATATTATCTGTGATAACTTGGTTTTAAGTTCATATTTTGACATTTTCTGGCTGTCTGAATCATCTACTAAAACCAAAACATAAATCTCTTCATTGCTTTGCTCTGGTTTTTGAAGTGTAGCAGAAGGAAGGGTTGGTATATTTTGTAAATTAGGAATAGTTTGAGCAAGGGGCATAGAAACACCTAGATTACTTGCGCCCATGCTAAGTGAAGGCGGTTGCATCCCAGGCATAATGGGCATTCCTGGCATTTCAGGCATTCCCTGCATCCCCATCATTCCTGGCATAGGCATAGCTTTTCTTGGAGGAAGAAGAGTAATTCCCATAATATACTTATCAAATTTTTCAACTACTTCTTTTTTGAATTTTTCAAGTTTTTTCTTAATTTGCTCTAGTTTTTCTTTTGCTTCTTTTGACAGATTTGGTATTTTAGAAAGGTCTAGCATATCAATATTCTGTTGATTGTCTTCTTTTTTTTCTTCATCTGATTTTTTATTTTGATTTTCCATTTTTTCACCTTTTTTTAAAAGCAGTATTTTTCTGTATGTTTAAAGTTATTAAATATATAAATAAAAGTATATTATAGTGTATAAGAGTGTGACAAAAATGTCATTAAGATATGGCAAGGTTCAATTTAGATATTTTTCTATATAGTGTTCTTTCACTTATATCAATAGCATCTGCTGTTTTTTGAACATCATAATTATTCTCTTTTAGTACCTTTGTAAAAAAATCTTTTTCAAAAAGCTCCATAGCCTCTTCAAATGACATACAATAATTCATATTCTCTGCAATAATACTTGATATATCAATTAAATTAGAATAAACAGACTTAACCTTTTCAAGCCCAAATCCAGTTAAGGAATCCTCAAGTATATTATGAATATTGTTTTTCAGATATTCGCTAGGTTTTATCATCTCTCTCCTGTGCTCTTCTGGGTTTATTTCGAGATCATTTAATATCCTGTGAAGATGCCTCCTATTTAGATTTGCTTTTTTTGCAGCCATGCTTACATTTCCAAGATTAAGCACAAGAAGATCAGTTAGATAATTTTTTAAGAAAAATCTTTTTGCTTCTTTGAATCTTCTAAGAGAACTACTTGGAAACAGTCTCACTTCTAAATTATTGGATAATTTGTAATTTAATTCAGGGATATCATCTTTCAAATGCTTTTTTAATGCTATATCCACAATTGAAGATATGTTTTTCATTACACATGGTTAAACTAAAGTACTATATAAAATTTACAGTGATTTAATATTTCAAAATAGTTTTTTTGCTTCTATAACAACAGTATCTGAAAGGAAAGGGCAATTAGGCAGCTTTAATTTAGTATAAGGAAAGAAAGAATTTAAGTATCTAATTTTAATCTCTTTAAAATAATATCTTTCTAAAAAAGATTTAATAAAATGAGGAGGAATATGAGTAATATGATCTCCCATTTTAGGATTATTTGGGTGTGTTAAAAAATGAGAAAAAAGTAAAAACCATATTTTGTTTTTTATATTTGTTAGATTTGGTGTTGTTAAATATAATTTTCCTCCTTTTTTTAATACTCTGTAAATCTCACTTATTAGAAAACCAGGATTATATATATGCTCAATTACCTCTGTCAATATTATTATCTCGAATTCATTATTACTATAAGGTAATTTTTCCTCGTTCAAATCACATTTGTCTACTTTAATATAATCATAAATGCAGTTTTTTGGATTATAATCACATGCTTTAACAAAATAACCTATTCTTTTTGCAAGATTAATGTAAATTCCAGATCCACAGCCAATATCCAAAACCTTTTTTTCTTTTTTATAGTTCTTTTTCAAAAAATTATCCAAATCAAGATAAATTTCTTTTTTCGATCTATTTTTTAAGTAAATATTCTCTTTATGCACATTTAAGGAAAAAAACAAACCAGAAAAATAACTAACCCATAATATTATAGTAAGCTATGATACTTCAGCCCTTATATCATGTGTGGTGGTTTTAACAATTCTCACTTTGGCAATATCTCCTAATTTAAAATCTCCCTTTACAATTACTGGTTTATAGGCATAATTTCTTCCAATAAAAGAGTCATTTTTTCCTATTTCATCAATTATTATTTCTCCTCTCCAGTTCAGCCATTTTTTATTGTTTTCAAAAGCAATCTTATAAAATAAGTTTCTTAATTTTATACTCCTCTCTTTAATTATTTCACTGGGCAATTGCTTTTTTTTTGCAGCAAGTGTTCCAGGGCGAGCCCAATATCTAGATATATTAAGGACATCAGGTCTAATCTGTTTGATTACATCTAATGTTTGCTCAAAATCTTTATCAGTTTCTCCTGGATAGCCGCAAATAACGTCTGTAGAAACAGTCATTTCTGGAAAAGCGGTTTTAATCTTATTTATTAATGATAAAAATGATTTTACTGTGTATTTTCTTTTCATATCTTTCAAAACATTATCAGAGCCTGATTGTATAGGAATATGTAAAAATTTGTACATCCTTTTGTCTTTGAAAACTTCAAGAAGTTCATCTATATACTCAGAAAAATATTCAGGATTGCCCATCCCCAACCTTATTTTAAACTCTCTTTTTATCTTTAAAATTAGTTTTAGCAGCTCTACGATATTTGTTTTAATATCATAGCCATAGCAAGCAGTGTCTTGAGATGTGAGCCATATCTCTTTAGCTCCTTCATTAAGAGCATTTCGAGCCTGTTTGACTATCTCATCAGGAGCATAGGAATACAATTGCCCTCTGGCGAATTTGGTCTTGCAGAAGCTGCAATTTCCTAGACAGCCTTCATTAATCGGCAGTATCTCAATTACATTGTTTTTCCTCACTTTTTGAATATTCAATCTTGGATTATGTTCTTTTTTCAAAAGCTGAACAACATTTCCTTCTAATGTTTCATCTGCAACATGAACAATGTTAGTAATTTGGTTAATACCAACTATAGAAAACTGCTTAAACTTGCTTATATCTGACTCTGCCTGGGGTACACAGCCTGCTAAAATCTTTGGTTTGTTTATTTTCTTGACATCCCTCCAGAACTTTGTTTCTGCATTATTCTTTACAGTGCAGCTATTAATAATGACTAAATCTGCATTCTTCTCAGCATTTTCATCCTCATTAATTATTTTATATCTGCCTGATGCTTCAAGGAGGCCTGCCATATTCTCAGAATCAGCAGTATTGAAAGAGCAGCCGTAAGTTTTGATAAGAATCTTTTTCATTTTTCGATCAAAGCGAGAAACACGGGCATTATGCCCGTTTATCCCGGTTAACCTTAATAAGGTTATGGCGAAGGCGATATTTGAAATCGCGACCTCTGGATTGCCCGGTATGAGCTAATTTCATTGCCTTTCGGCTCATCACTCAAACATATGAGTCCAGCGCTATAACCAGGCTAAGCTACTTCGCCATATAAGTATATAAAAAAGAAATCCCAATATTTTATAAAACTATCTCAAAAAAATACATTTAGTGTTTAGTGAAGATGCTTTATTATTTCTTCTCTAACTTTTTCAACCTCTTTATCATCATATTTTCCCTGTGGCCAGTGCTTTAATCCATCATTTTCATATCTGGGTATAATATGAAAATGTGTATGCATTATTACTTGTCCGGCAGCTTTATTTGTGTTCACAATCAAATTAAATCCAGTTGCTTTTGTTGCCTCCATAACAGCTTTTGCGATCCTTTTTGCAACTTTAATACATTTTGTTGAATCTTTATCTGTATCTTCAAGAAAATTAGTTGCATGATTTTTAGGCATAATAAGTGCATGCCCTTTATTAACAGGATAAATATCTAAAAATGCAATTATCGCTTCATCTTCATATATTTTTGCAGCAGGAATCTTTCCTTCAATTATCTTGCAGAAAATACATTTTTCTTCCTTTTTCATAGTTTCACCTCTAAAAAATCATAATAGTTTTATTATTATTAATTCGCCTTAATTTTTAAACTTTTTCAGTGTTTTTCCATAAGAAGTCTATAAGAAACAAACAGTCTCATTTTTGTCATTTTTAAGGCTTTTTTTTTCTTAGTCTCGTCTCATAATTATATTTGAGACACCCCTTTATTTCCTGTGGAAAAAGTGATAAAAATCAGTCTCATTTTTGTTTCATTTTTTTATGATACTGTATCTTTTTGTCTCATTTTAGAAAGCTTTAAATAACAATTAAGAATGCCATTATCTATGGCAGCAGGGGGTGAGATAGACAGAAGTTTGCTAATGGAATCTTTTTCTAGAATTAAAGAAGACATTATGAGTTTGAAATCTGAACTTGATATGCTAAGAAAAGAAAATAAAAAAATCTTAGAAGAAAATCTTGAATTTAAAAAAAAACTATCTACATCTACAGAAAAAAACATAGTACAAGAAGATATTAGTAAAATAATTACAGAAGCTGTAAAAAAGATGCAGCTGCCTAAAAAAGAGAACACTAATTCTTTTTTTAAAAAAATAAATAAAAAAAGAAAAAGCTTTATCACGAACAGGATACAGCTTCTTGGAGAACAGAAAAATCTTTCTTTATCAGATGTAAAGGATATTGTAGTTGATCAAGAAGGATTGTGCTCAAAAGCAACATTTTATAGATATATTGAAAAACTTAAAAATAGGCAGATAATAGATTTCATAAAGATAAATGAAGACGAAGTTATGATAAAAGTCTAATTTTTTTATATAGAAAAATCATCATTGTTTTCTAAGCCAAAATCAAGTACATTATAGGTATAGTTTGGTTCTTCTCCCCTGTTCTCTCTTTTTAGATTCTTCTTCTCTTTATAGTAAAATAAGTTGTAATTTATTGTTTCTCCCAAGTCTTTAAGTCCTAGTTTGTCCTCAATCTGATTAAGAATCTTTTTTTCATGAAGTTTATATTTCTCCTTTATGATAAGATTAACTTCAATTGTTTTATCAAATCTTATTATGGCGAAATTATCTTTTTCTTCTTCTACTGAAAATATCCATTTTTCAACAAAATCTTCTTTAAACGCTCTTTTTAGCGAAATTTCCATCTTTAATTTAGGAGGAAAGCTCTCTTTTTTTTCTTTCCCATTTATCTTGTTTAATTTTAATTCTTTTATTACTTCTTTAAGTTGACTATAATCTTTAATAGTATGTTCAGAAAGAAGATTTGAGGATTCTCCGTCTATTTTTGTTTTAAAAATTTCCCAGACTGCCTGTTTATTTTTTCTGGCTTCTATTTTTAGCTTATATCTTTTTAGACTTTTCTCTAAGATTATCAAATCTTTTGAATCTGCTACCTTTTTCCAGCTCATTTTACCCCTTCTTTCTTGAATATATTAAATCCATATAAATCTTTTTATTTCAGGTTAATTGTTTTGTTAATTATTAGACAATAACATCCGATAGGATTTCTTTTATATTTTTAACTTCTCTTATTTCTAAATCATATCTGTCTTTAGCAAACTTCTTCAGATCAATTTCAGTTAATAATATTTTATTTGAAAGATCAGGAATATTGTCATTCTTATTTATCAATATTTTTGACTGGCTATAAGGAATCAGCATCTTTTTAAATCCAAGTGAGCCAGCAGTAACAATTTTCATAGGTATCCCTCCTGTAACAATTACATTTCCTTCATTATCTATGGCTCCTGTAATAATCCAATCTTTTTTTAATTGCTTGTTTAATAGAAGAGCTGTCAAACCAAGTGCTATAGAAGAACCAGAACTTCCTCCTGAAAGAGAATCAGTGTGCATATCATAAGAGATAAAATAATTTCTTTTGTTGTTGGAATAAGTTTCTGCAAATTCAATTGCATCTAAGACAGCTTTCATGGTAGTTTCATCAATCTTTGTCCTGTCATCAAAAACAACCTTGTTTTTTTCTTCATTTACTATAGCAATTCTTACTCTTCCAATAATTCCCATGTTTGATTCAGATTCAATACCAATAATGGGTATATCTGTATAACTCTCTATATTTATAAGATTAATATCCTTATATACTAAATAAGTGAAGTAATTGGAATCTGGGAATCCTTTGTTTATAATAAGTAAAAAGAGCAGTAAATAAATAAAAATTAATTTCTTCATTAAAAACTAATCACCCCATTTTAAAAGTAAGTTTAAAGCTTTATAATCTTTTTGCTTTAAGGCTTAAATTATATACTAATTAATTTCTATAATACTCAGCAGCATTTTCCGGGGAAAGCGTATTTATAAAAGTATTAGTTGCAAGTTCAAATCCTGCCTGTATGCTTAACCTTGGAGTTATCTCAATATGAAAGTGCATCTTCTCGATACCATATTGAAGATAGAAATTATAATCCGCATTTAGGTTTTTCAGTTTAATGAATATCTTTTTCATTATGTCTGCAAGATATACATATTCTTGCTCGTTAAACTCAGTGATATTTAATATATGTCTCTTTGGAAATACCCATATCTCAAACGGAAAACGCGAAGCATAAGGAGTAAAAGCGACAAAGGAAGCATTTTCAAAACATCTTCTGAAAGAATCTTTTTCAATTTGAATAATATAACAATAAGGACAGTCTTGATGTTTTTTTACAAAATGCTCTTTTTTAAGGATAATGTCAGGAATGATGTTATAAGCTATAAGTTGGCAGTGTGTATGTTTTATTGAGGTTCCTGCCCTTTCTCCAAAATTTTTGAACACAGAAACATATTTTACGTTAGGGCAGTTCATATTAACACTTATCCTCTTTTTTATAACTTTGAAGACATTTGCGATTTTTTCTTCTGTTAAATCTGATAGTGTTTCATTATGATTTGGTGTTTCTACTATTACTTCATGATAACCATACGCATCAGAATAAGAAAAAAAGTTATTATCTGTTTTTATATCAGATCTCCCCTCAGGCTTGACTGCAGCAAATTTGTTTGGGAAAACTCGTATCTGCCATTCTTTTTGTCCCTCAGGAAAACGGTATATTTCAGAAGGAGTAGTATTTTCATTGCCTGGACAGAAATAGCAAATCTCATCTTTAGTTTCTTTATTCTTTTGAGAGGCAAACTCGTTAGGTCTCTTTTCCCTATCTGAAGCTATTATAACATACCTATCAATCACATAATCTTTCCTAAGTTCTCCCACCCATACACCTCTTTTTATTATAGTTACATGAAAAGCCTATATAAATTTTTAGATTTCTATTTGTTTTAATAATAACAGAAACAATTTTATAATAAAATATAATTTAACTTCTAATGGTTAAAAAAAGAAAAAACTCTTTTAAATTACTAATCTATTTTCTCTTTATTTTTGCTGTTTTCCTTTTGATTATAATACTTATTAAATCAAGAACAGCAAGAGCTTCAATCTATGTTACGATATTTATAGTAATTAATATGATAATTGCAAGTTATAAGAGGTTTTTAAGGATTCCTATTGAATTTGAAGTACTTACCTTAGGGATTGTGATATGCACTTTTCAGTTTGGAATAAAAGTAGGTTTGGTTTTGGCTATTATTGGAGGAATATTGAGTTTTATTGTAGGTTATAATATAAGTCCTTTTTCTTTTCCCATGCTATTAGGATATATGTTAATTGCTGTTGTTACATATCTATTTAAGGGATTTGATCTTGTATTTTTAGGTATTTTGTCTACCTTGATTAATAACTTAATGCTCTTTTTAGTTTACAGCTTTGTCTTTGATTATGATATCTTCAAGAATCTTTCTTTTGGTATTTCAAATATCTTATTTAATACTATATTTTTTCTAAATCTGGCTCCTTTTCTATTGAGAATTATAGTATAAAACCAAAATATAAGCTATAACCTATCAATATTAGATACTTCATCAAGTATCTTTGATGCATAATCTCCTTTAAGAATTTCAATTGACCCTTTTTTGCTGCAATAAGGGCAATGATCAACAGCCATTCCTTTTTTTCGTGTAAATTCATATCCACAACTATTGCATTTATATCTTATCCTTTCTGTGTTTTTATCCATCATCTCACCTTTATAAAAATATTACAAAAAGTAAACCAGTAATTATAATGGGCACCAATACCTTAATTAAATTATTCCCAAATTCTTTTGTTCCAAATGATTTTCCTATAACTGCTTTTGTTATCGTATTTACAGTTGCAGCTAAAATAATTGCAGGAATACCTACGGAAAGACCGACCTCTGGATGTCTAGCAATGAAAATTGCTATTGCATCAGAATCCGCAATGCCGCTTAACAATGCCGCAAGAAGAAGCCCCTTTGCTCCTAATGCTTCTTTTAAAATATTTGAAAATACAAGTACAAACCCATAAAAGAATCCAAATTTCAATGCAGGTTTTATCATTAACGGAGAAGTAAAAGTTAAGTTTGTTTCCATGTGGGTTTTTTGTTTTTTCCATAAGATAGTTGCTGCAGTATAACCTACTAATGCAAGTAATACCATTGGAAAAGCAAGTTTTTCAATAATTGAAAAGTTCAAAATACCTACTTCAATTAAAACTCTTAAAAACATTGTTGAGCAAGCAATAGCAGCAGCAGCAACAAAAGGAGATGAATCGTTTTTTTCTTCTTTAGATTTTCCAGCCAAAGTTGTTACTACTGCGGTGCTTGATAATATACCTCCAAGAAGCCCAGTAAGAATAGTTCCCTTATTTGCACCGAACACTTTGATTAAAACATATGCGCCAAAACTTAATCCAGATACAAAAACAACCATAAGCCAAATTTCATATAAATCAATTGAATTAAAAGGTCCAAACGCATCAATATATTTAAGCAAGGGAAGAATGACAAAAGCAATAACTAAAAATTTTATTGTGTCAAAAAATTCATTGGATTTTAGGTTATAAACGAATCTATGTAGATTATTTTTAAAAGACAAGATAATAGTAAGGGCAATGGCTAAAATCGTAGGGATAATCTCATCAGGTACTGAAAACACAAGTATTCCTATTATAAAAGAAATAATTGTGGAAAGCTCTGTTGTCATTCGGCAAGCATAGCTATTATAAAGCAAGCAATAAGGACAGCAAGAAGCCAAGAAAAGTAAAGTGAAGAGAGATATGCAGCTAATGTTCCTAAAAAAGTAATAAGCATAAAAGTCCTTATACCTGCAAAATCAGTTCCAATATGTTCTTGATGGCTTTTTTCCCTTTCTACACCTATTAATGCTCCTAAAGTTATAGAAATCAGAAACTTGTATAAAATTTCTAAACTTTCTAAAGGTACCATCTTTTTACTCTTTTTTAAATTTTATATGTGCATTACTTTATTAACTTTTTCATTAATCTTTTGTCCAATAATAAAGTCTAATTGTCTTAATTTTTGTTGAAGTTAAATTTCCTGAGAAAAATAAAGTGTCAACATTTATTTTTTTTACAGGCAATTCATTAGCTTTTTCATCAGAGCAAAGCATATAATCATACTCTTTTGCTAAATAATTTTTTATTAGACTATCTATACTTAGCTCAGAAGAACCAAAACAGCCATCATTATTTATTATAAAGTCTCTAAATTCAACATCCTTTTCTAAATGAATAAGATAACTGCTTTTCCTGATTATAGTATTAGAGGGTTGCCTTTCAAAAATAGTAACCAAAAAAATAGTAGTTAAAACTATCACAATTAAAATTTCAACAGTTTTCATAAACGCTTTCTTTTTCATGTTATTTTCACGTTACCAGATTCTATAATGAATATTTATCGAATCATATGTTCCGTCTTCATTCAATTCATACATGTCCTCAATTTCAGAATAGACGTTTCTGGTTTTTGGATTAAAGTTTCC
>CAYMPC010000014.1:0-24139 GCA_964392465.1 uncultured Methanosarcinales archaeon
TAAATAAGAAAGCAAAATTAAAAATGCCTGATTTAAACTCATCATCTTTTTTATAATATATAAAATTAGTTTTTAATCTTAGTAAGGTTATTTTCAGATATATTACTATAAAATAAGATGAGATAACTCTAATTATCTTATCTGATATTTCATTAGATTTAATATATATCTTAGAAATTAATGAAAATGTTTTAGAGATTAATAAAATAGTCTTAGAAATTAATAACCTCAATTTTAATTTTAATGAGCAGTATAACTTATGACTAAAAAGGATAATATCAATCCTGAATAAAATAAGATAAAATATAATATTAATAATTGTTTTAATTAAAATGTTAAATGTGTTTTTCTTTTCCCCATTAATAAATTCCTCATATGTTAGTAAATCCGGCAAGTCTTTCAGTGTTACTTCTTTCTTAAACTCTTTCTCTTTCCGAAATATATTTTTTAGTTTCATTTGTATACTAATCTGAGATAAGGTCTGCAATCTGCAGCTCCGCTTGGATTATAATAATCGCAATTTGATATTGGTGAATTTCCATAATAACAAGTAAAGGGGAAATTTTCTCCGCTCAAATCCTGTCCTAGCCAATTGATAAAAATATTTGAATACCCTTTTTCCTGAGCATCTTTTATTATTTCTGTGGCATCTATACACTTCCATCCTTTTTCTGGATCTATTATCTTGTAAGATATCAATGATGAACTTATATTCTCAAATTTCAAATTTGAGCAGAAACTTTCAGAGCTAGATTTTAAATAATTAAATACTGGTTCATTGTAATAATAGAGATAAGAACAAACTTCAGCTCTTTCTATAGTCTCTTCAAGTTCAAGTATGTCAAAATCCATTTGAGCAAAGAAATTTACTCTTCTAGATAATGCGTTTTGCATTGTACAGAAAGATTCAGCATTGCAATTAGGTTGATAAAGTTCATAATCCGTATTGAAATATATGCTATTGGTCTGAACAAATTCTATTTCATTTTGTTGTATATTTGCAGTTGCATATACCCCTTGTTCATTTAACTCAGTTTTAATAGTATTATTATCTAAGGCAAAGGAGATGTTTGTTTTTACCCATTTTTTACATATTTCATTCTGGAATTGCAAACATTTTAACAAAACATTTGCTTCGTTTACTTCAAGAGTAACTGAAAATGATGTATTCTCCCCTTCAAGATAAATTATTTTTGAAGTAAGTCTTGTATCTATATTCTCAATAATATCAACATTAATTTTATTAATATCTTCAGTCGTAAATTTAACAAAATTAAATTCATCTTTTCCTATCAAAAACTCATTTTTTAATTCGTCATATCTAAATAAGTTCAATCCTTTATCTAATAATGAGAGATTATATTGCTCTATATCTGATAAATTTTGAAGAATTATTATTTCTGTAATATTTGTCGCGTTAAGTGTTTCATTTATGCTTTCATTTAATGTCAAATTTAGGCTCTCGTTCAGTGTTAAATTTAAGATTAAATCAATGCTTTCGTTAATTGTTTCATTAGTGAGAGTAAGATTTAATTCTGTTATATTTTGTGTCAGATTTTGTGTTAGGTTTTCGGTAATATTTTCAGTAATGTTAATTGTTATAGTTTCATTTGAAATATTTTCTATTGCTTCCTCAAAGGGTGGTACAATAATAGGTTCTTCAATAGGCCCTTCAATAGGCTCTTCAACAGGTTCTTCAACAGGTTCTTCAATAGGTTCCTCCTCAATGGTTTCTTCAAACTCACTAAGATACGTGTATGTAATAGAACTTAAATTTAGTATCATATCTTCAAGTTGGATAAATAAGGTGATTCCTCTAGGTAAATTAATATTACAGGTTTCAATACAATAATTATCAAAAGATTTTGTTGCTATTGTTTCAGATACTTGTTCATATAAGGTTTCGTTTGTTTCATTAAGATTAATATCAATAGATTCGTTTATAGAATTATTAATAGATTCATTCCCCAAAACATCTCCAACCAATATTTCTTCTTCAAAAGAAGTGTTTTGGGAAGTATTTAATTCTGTAGTGATATTAGTATCAGCCAAGATTAATTGTGTCTCAATTAAATCACCTTCAGAGAGATTGATTGGTTGTACTAAAGACTCATTTGTAACATTATCCTTAATCTCTGGGGTGGTTAGCTCTTCATTTATCAAAGAATCATTAACATCACTTAATTGAGGATCATTTTGCTGAGATTCTATTTCTTCAATAACTAATCCTGTAAGTAAATTATTATTTACCTGATTTAAATTATCTGTATCTATAATTAACCTTTCTCCAAGATATATTTTTCCTGTTCCATTACCAAAAAATTTTCCTGTAATCCTTAGGGAAGTGATATTTCCATCAAGAGTTAGTGATAAATAATCTGACTGATTATACAACTTAGATAATTCAATTGTGTTTGCCTTTTCTTCGTAGATTGCCCTTCCTGTTAAACCATAATCTGTTGTCTGGAAAGAAATTACTATTCCCAAAAAGAAAATAGATATAATTGCGACAAATAGTATATCCTCATTATTGTTTCCCTTGCTTTTCACTGATTTAGATTTAGTCTTTTTCAGCTGAGCTAAAAATTCTTTTAACGGCTCCTTACTAAAAAGAGGCTGTCTCATTTTTTCTCACCTCTTTTTTTACTTGCTCTATTGTAAACTGTCCAAATTGTTCTATCATCCCTGTTCAAAGAAAGAGCAATCTCATGATAAGTCATATTAAGAGAATCTTTCATATAGAAAACAACAGATTCCATAAATGAAAAATCACGGTTATTGAAGATAGAAAGAGGTATATTAATATCAGAAGGTTTTTCAGTAATACTCTTTTTTCTGCCGGCGATTTTTTGTACCTTTATGTAAACTAGTCTATTACTTACAATGTAAGTATCTACTATTTATATTTTTCTAAACCTTTTTACTTACATTGTAAGTACAGATATAAATACTTTTCTCCTCTTTTTTACTTACATTGTAAGTATTAATATATATGCTTTTTTTCTCTTCTTTACTTACATTGTAAGTATTAATATAAAAATATTTCTCAGAAAATTATTTAAATTTAAGGTTAATTCAAATGAGAATACATCTTGCCTCGATAGCTTAGCAGGTAGAGCGACAGACTGTTAATCTGTAGGTCGCCAGTTCGAGTCTGGCCCGAGGCGTTTCTTTTTTACCTTAACCAACTACATTATTTGAGAGAACAAGTGAAGCAATTATATTGAAAATCAAAATAACTGTAAATGAGATTAAAGAATAAAGCATCCCGCTTTTGTGAAAGTATTGTCCTAAAAGATATTTCTCGTTCAAAGGATCATATCCGTTTTGTAAAGTATTCAACATTGTGGTAAGAAGATAGGTTATTTGAACTATATATACCCCGACAACTATCTGAAAATAAAAAGTAGGAATAGTATCTTTAAATATATCTCCAATACCTCCCATACCTCCTGTGCCTGTTGTTGCGCCTGCTGTCACATCTGAAGAAAGATTGCTTATTTGGTTAGATAAAGTATTTATGATAGCAGTTATCATAGAGGTAAGACCAATTACAATGCCTGCAATAAGGGGCGCAAGAAAATTTATTTGTGAACTCATGCTGCTTGTTATTTCTGCCATAAGATCCTTTAATCTTTCTTCTACCCTGTGCATCTCTTTAATATATGTTGAAATATTGATTAATGCCTCTGATGCAACATCTGGACCTTTTTTTGCATTTTCCACAAACACTTTCATAGAACTTTCAATCAAAGCAGAAGGATATTTATTTATGGCACCATATTTTTTATTGAATATTGCTTCCTCCACTCCCATCCCTAATGTTGAAATATTGTTATAGACAAGTTCAAAAAACTTTCCTGAATTAGTATTTACTGTAACCTGCGAGACTTTGTAAAAGGCAATCTCAGCAGGCAACCCATCTCCAACTCTATTTCCAAGCTGAAATAAAGCAGAAGCAAACTCATCTTCTAATTCTTTTGTCTTTTTTCTTATGTCTACTAATTTTCTTGTTGTTGTTTTATAATAAAAACTGAACCCCAATGCCAACCCTATTGGAAGCAAGATACTCAACAAAGTTGAGCCAAGACCATATGGCCCTACTATTGCCCCTGTCGAATCTTTTTTATAACCCAAAAAACTGAATGAAGCTTCTTTTACTTTTTCCATATCTGATATTTGAATAATTTTAAAATCTTTATCCATAGTAATATCTGAATATTCTCCTCTCCAATTGTTTATATTATAGATAATCAATGGAGAAATGGCAATAAGAGAGAATAAAACTATAATAAAAAGTGAAATCCATTTTGGGTTTACAGAAAAGTTTTGTTTGCCTAATATACTAACATTAAGATTAGAATATTTTTTTAGTTCTGGATTAACTTCTGTTATATCTGCCTGCCCATATCCTGTTGGTCTTGTTGATAAAATAACTTTGCCCAAATACCATACTAAAAGAGGTAAGAAAAGATTATACAAAAATGAAATATGATACCATCTAACACTGCCCAAAAAACCTATAACTAAAGGTAAAATAACTAATCCTAGAATAGGAAGAATAACTCCAAGCATGTGTAAAGTAGTAATTGGTGATTTCAAATTTTGAGCGAAATGCAACATTTTTTCATATGTTGCCTCTAATATAAGCGACATTGCTTTTTCCAATGATTCAACTCTTTTTTTCTCGCTAGGCTCGTATAAAGAAGATTCTACAAGATGCATACTCTCTACAAATTCCATATTGTATTTTTTCCATTTGTCTAGATATTTATCAAGAGATTCTTTCACTGAATTATATTTTGAGGTTTCAAGATCCCAAATTATCCTTTTGAAATCAAGACTTAAAGGAGGAGAAAGGTGATCTGATGTAAATTTTATAGCCAATTCTATATTTGATGTATGTCTCATGTAAGAGACAATATAAAAAACTGAAAGAACCATTTGGTTACTTGCTTTTAATCTCCAATTATTTGCAAGCAGAGAAGGAAGGGTACTTAAAGGAATTATTGAAACAATCCCCAAGAGAAGGGAAACCATAATAAAAAACATTGTTCCTTCCCCTTTCATTAAAAGACCCGTTACTAAAAAGGATAAAATAACACTAATAAGGATGAAAGCAAAAGGAAAGAGTAAAGAAAATGCAGTTACCCCTTCAGGAGTTGTGTTCAAATGGCATGTTTCAAGAGCCTCAACTAATTCATCTCTTTTTTTAGGGTCTGCTTTTAGAGTAATTATTTTTGCGCAGAAGTTGCATGCTTTTTCATAAAACGAGAATTCAAAAGGAAGTATTTCTTTTTGGAATTGTGTATATTCTTCAGATTTAACGCCTAAATCTTTATTTTTATATTTTTCTGTAAATGCCACTATCTCTTTTTTTATATCTTCTTCACTAATTCCTTTAGCCATACTCCCCTCTTTTTTAGATATATGTCAATTAATTCTAGTATAAATTAGTTTCTATTCCTATATAATAAAAGAGAAATCTTTTAATATTATTAGCTAATCTTTTGTGGTATGTCAAACATAAAAGATAAATATAATATTCTTAAAAAAAAATATTCATTGCCTGAATATGAACAATTAAACCAAGACTTTGATCTTGAAGATATTAATGCTGAAACAGAACTTATATTATCCAAAATAAGGTTGAAGATATATGAAAAAATGGATTTTTATGCTAAGCTTTTTGAATCTATGCTACAGCCAGAATCAAGCCTTGTTGATCTTTATGAAGCGCATTATATAGAAGATGATGTAAAAAACAGCGCTTATTCTCTTTTCAAAAGAATCATACATGTACTTAGATCTTCAAACCTTGTATCTGTAAATAATAAAGAAGAAGATAATGCAAAATTCATAAAAGATGCTTTTCAGGATTGGAATTCAATAAAAGATGATGTAAAATATCATATAAAAAGACTCATTAGTTTATGGGAAAAAGAAACTGATATAAAAGAAGACTTAAATTATTTTGGATAAAATTTAAAATAATGTGAAAATAAAATGAAACTAATTTTTTTAGGCCCTCCCGGTAGCGGAAAAGGAACTCAGGCTAAGATTCTCGCTGAAAAATTAAAAATACCCCACATCTCAACAGGAGATATTTTTAGAGTGAATATAAAAAATCAAACTGTTTTAGGAAGGAAAGCTTCTGAATTCATGAACCAAGGGTTATTAGTTCCTGATGAGATTACAAACGCTATGGTAAAAAATAGATTAAACGATAAGGATACAAAAGAGGGATTTATTTTAGATGGCTATCCAAGGACAATACCACAGGCAGAATTTTTGGACAACATAATAAAGATTGATAAAGTAATTAATTTTGAGCTTGATGATAATGAAGTTGTAAAGAGAATTTCTGGAAGAAGAACATGTAAAAACTGCGGCTCTGCTTTTCATATTATTTTCTTAAAACCTAAAAAAGAAAATATTTGCGATAAATGTAATAATGATTTGGCACAGAGAGATGATGAGAAGCCTGATGTTGTAAAAAAAAGATTAGATGTTTACAAAAAACAGACAGAGCCTTTGATTGATTATTATAAAAAGAAAAAAGTTCTTGTTGATGTAAGTGCTTATCCTAGTATTGAAGATATTGGTAAAGAAGTTGAAAAGATAATTACTTCTAATTAGATTGAAATTAAAAGGTTTTTTAATTTTTATTTTTGAAAATTTTTTTTATTAATATAGTGGCATAACTCCCTTTGCCTAATTCAAAAGAAATTTTTATTTTTTTCTTGCCTTCATTTAATTCGTCTTCTTCTTTTTTGCAGATTTCCAGATTTTTTACTTCAACAATCAATTGTCTTTTTCCTCCCATAGGAGTAATATCAGGAATCTGTCTTATTATAAAATCTCTTAATAAAATTTTTTTTTTTGATAGTATATCTTCATATATTCCTTTTATTTTATTATTTTCAAATTCTGTATCAAAAGAAAGTAAAGGAATTGCAATATTTTTAATTCTTTTTTCAGGAAAAATGAATATTCCTTTTGAATATTTAATCGAAGTGTTTTTTTTTGATTTAATTTTTATATATTCTGAAGCAACTTCATTCCATAGCCAGCTTTGTACTGAATGCAAATATATATTCAGTATTTTAAAAGGAACTTTTTTTAATGCGCCAACATAATCATTTTTAGTTGAAGATAAATGATTTTTTACATTATCCAGATCAATTAATTCTGCTGCTTTTTTGAAATCTTTTTTTAATATGGCTAATCCTATCTCTAAATTATGTTTTCCAAATCTTTGTTCATCAAAATAATTTATTATGTTGTCTGTTGGTTTTGGGTTCTGCTCTTTTTCTAGACTTCTCACTTTTATTGTGAATTTGTTTCCTTTTAAATCTCCTAAAGATAATGGTTTATTGCCATTTCCTATTATTTTTACTTTGAATTCATTATTTTCAATCTCTTTTATTTTTCCTTTGACAGAGCAATATTGTTTTGTAATCGCATATTTATCTTTACTTCCTGCATATCCAAAATTTTTTCTTTTGATATTAAAATAGTGAGATAATTTTTGGATTATCTTCTCTGTGTCATATTCTTTTTTTTCAAGCAAAAAATAAGTATACTGGTGGTTCTCATTTAAATCGTTTAAAGAAAAGGAAGGTATTTCTTCTACAATAAAATCTTCAGGAAGCTGTTTTATTATATACATAATGAAAAAGAAACTTAATTAATAGAAAAAGCTTATTATTTTCTCAAAAAAACTTTTTTTCCTGTTGCTATCGTTTATCAGCTTTATTCCTGGGAACTGTTTCTCAAGTTCTCTTGCAAGCTCCATATCTCTGTCTTTTTTATGTCGAACAGTGCTTTTATTATCTAAGGGGAGGCTATTTGTAAGAATCTCTTCTGTATTGAACTCATCTCTATCTTTTTTTTCATCATTTGTAAAAGGAAGTAATGGAAGAAATGTTGATGTTGGAGGATTAACTATTTTTGTTATGCTAGTTATCCCTTCTATCCCCTTAAATTCTGCATTAGATAGTGTTTCAAATTTATGATGTTCAGGAGTATAATTTAAGTTTATTATACTTGATATCTCTTTGTATACATTATTTACAAGATATTTGTTCAACTGTTCTTTATCCTTGTTAAAAGCAAGCCATAGCTCAGCATATTTGATTTTATTATCTAATACTTTAATTGCCTCTTTACTTGAAGTTGTTTTTTTCAGATGCGCTGCTAACTCATTATCTTCAAAAACCCCTCTTATCCAGTTAGAGAAATGATTTTCTCTTTCATTGACAAATTCATTATAAAATTCTTGCCCTCTCTCTGCAAGAGCTGTCCTCAATTCAGTAAGGCTTTTTAATTCTCCAAATCTCGTTTTAAAGGATTTGTCATAAGGAACCTCAGAAATTATTTTTTTAAATCTGTCTAACATTTTTCCACCTTTAAATGTTTAAGAACATGTCCTTATTAAATTTATCGATATTAAAATTATAATAAAATATCTCATACTAACAATAAAGTAATATTTATATACAAAAAGCCTTTTAAGAAAAACATGAATCCAATTGTAAAAAAGGATATTCTTAATGTGTTTCATGAAGCTATTGAAATAATAAAAAAAGGAGAACTGTTTAAATTAAGGGAGCTAAGTGATCATGTTATTCATAATGCTTCTGTTTTTCAGGATAAAGATTCTATCACTGTTGCTGTAACCATATATGCGCTCTCAAAGATTTACAAATACTCAAAAGATATAGATAAATTTTTACTCCCCCACCTTAACAATGCAACAAGATTTTTGGAGCAGGGAGAAATTAATAGATATGAAGATGAGATGAAACATATAATAAAAGATATATCTGAAAGAGATGATAAAACTAGTTTTTATGTTGAAGAAGTTTTAGAGAGGGCACAAATAAAAAAAGCCTCCAGAATTTTCGAGCATGGCATTTCTATGGGTCAGGTTGCTGATGCATTAGGAGTTTCGATCTGGGACCTTATGGATTATGTCGGAAAAACAAAGATAATAGATAATTTTCAGTATAAAACAAATGTTTCAAAAAAATTAAAATTTACAAGAGGGTTATTCAATCTAAAATAAAAATGAAATGCTTGGTTTTTGACACTGGACCTTTGATAAGCTTAGCATTAAATAATCTGCTCTGGATTTTGAGGCCTCTAAAAGAAAAATACGGAGGAGAATTTTATATTCCAGGTTCTGTAAAAAAAGAATGCGTTGAAAAACCATTGCAAAGCAAAAAATTCAAATTTGAGGCATTACAAATACTTAAACTTATTGAAGACGGAACAATAAAAATATATGATGAAGAAAAGACAAAGACAGAGGCTCTTTATTTATTAGAGAATGCAAATAGTATTTTCAAAGTGCATGACAATTATGTTAAAATAGTACAATTTGCTGAGATAGAAACAATTTCTGTTGCAAAAGCATTGGGCGCAGAAGCTATTGTGATTGATGAATTTACTACAAGAACTTTATTAGAGGATCCTTTTTCTGTGCATGAAAGACTGGAAAGAAAATTACACCTTAATGTTGATGCTGACAAAAACAACATAAAGAAATTCAGAGATGTTACCTTAGGTGTAAATGTGATAAGATCATTTGAATTAGTGATGATAGCTTATGAATTAGGATTATTCAAAGATCTTTACCTCAATATTCCTAATCCAAAAAAAACTCTTCTGGAAGGATTATTATGGGCAATTAAATTAAATGGATGTTCTATTTCTGAGCAAGAACTAATGGAAGCTATAAAAATTGAGAAAGTTTAGTATGGAATCCATATATCATAAAAGAATACAGGACTATTATAAAAAAAGTTCCTGGTTGTATAAGCTTTTTTGGTATAATTCTAATTCTTTGGGATTACATCTTGGGTTTTGGGAAAAAGATACTAAAAGTAGACAAGAAGCAATACTGAACCAGAATAAAGCTATTCTTGAATTAGTTAAAATTAGGAAGGCAGATAAAATTTTAGATGCTGGCTGCGGAGTCGGAGGAACAGCAATATATCTTGCTAAACAAACAGGGGCACATATAACCGGAATAAGTATAACTGAGGATCAGATTAAGCATGCAAAAAATAATGCTGAAAAAAACAAAGTAAGTTCTTTAACAACTTTTTTACAAATGAATTATGAAAAAACAACATTTCCTTCAAATTCATTTAATATAATTTATGGTGTTGAAAGCATATGTTACTCTTATCCAAAAATAAATTTTCTTAAAGAAGCATATAGGTTGTTAATGCCAGGAGGAAAACTAATAATTGAGGATGGATATTCTATAAGAAAGCCAAAAGATAGTAAAGAGAAAACTATTTTAGATGAATTCAAGAAAGGGTGGGCCTTGAAAGAATTGTGTCTTTTTAATGATATGACAAAATATCTTTCACTATCTGGATTCACAAAAATTAAAGAGATAGATAAAACTAAGGAAATAAAAAAATCTATTTCTTACATGTATAATTTATGGAGATTTACAATTCCTTTTTCATTTATAATATCGTTTATACCTCTTCCTTTTTTTAGAATTATAATTCAAAATAATAAATCCATAAAAGCAATAAATGAACTGTATAAGGAAGGTATACTTGGTTATTATATTCATTACGCAGAAAAACCAAACTAGTTTTCCTGTCGTGAAAACGTAACATTTATATATCTATTACCCTCTATTAATACTCGGTGGGGGAAATTATTATATTATATGTATACTAGTGTGATGTTCTCCCAAAATAAGATATATATAAACTATAAGGAGGTCAAAAAAATGGCTGAAAAAGTAGCAAGAGTTGGAGCTAAAAAGCAAGACGGATATCTCTACTTTGTTGACAAGCAGGGAGATATCTCTAGAGCAAAAATGTCTAGAGGCGGAAGAAAAAAAGGAAAACAAAAAGTAGAGAAAGTTGCTAAAGCAGGCGTCAGAAAAGAAAAAGGATACTTATACTTCGTTGATAAAAACGGAGATATCTCTAGAGCAAAGATGGCTAGAGGAAGAAGATAAATTTCTTGTTTTTTTCTTTTATTTTTTTAATAAATTAAGTATTTATTTATAAGATTTAATTACTAATACATAAATTATATTTTGAATTTTCTTGATTATTATCAAGTGTTGGTGAAATTCCCATGTTCTGTGGATCTCCAAGACAACATTTTTCCTTTTCAAAAGAATCATCAATATAGTTACATGCTTTTATAAGGCATTCTTCTCTTTTTTCTTGGTTATCAATTTCCTCACATTTATGAGGGTATTCAAGTTCCAAATAATCATCATAACCATTTAATAAAGCATCTTCAATTAGCTTTGTTGTCACTGGATCATACTTGAACGGAGGATTTCGGTTTCCAGACATAATGGTAAATTCATCCAAAGGACTGTAAGTGTACAAAAAAGAATCCCATTCAGAATAACCTGGAAAACATCCTATAGCCTGTTTATTAATTTTTGCCCATTTTTTGTATTCTGGAAAATCCCAAATTGGGCATGGTTCAGATAAGTAATTTTGTGAAGAGATAGGATATATGCTTGGTGAATAGTAATCATTATTTGTGTCCTGTGCTTGTTTAGGTACTGCAGAAGGAGGTATTTTCCATCCACTTGAATGCCATGTTTTGAAAAGATGCCCTGATTCATGTAATGCTGTAAAAACAACATCTTTATCCCAGCTACCAAAGGAATATCCTTTTTTTGTATCTTCTGCATAACCGGAACAGCATGTTCCACTCATATCACAGCACCATGGTACACCTTGTCCGACTACTGCAAATTGGTGAGAGTATGAACTTGTTGCTTCTCCGCTATTATGTGCAATATCAAGAATAACTAGGTTTTCATTAAGTTCACATGTTTCCGAAACAATCGCTTTAGTTAACTCATTACTTTCAAAGCATTTTTTTGTTGAATCTTCAACAGATAATCCTGTAGTCTCATCAATTTTAAATCCCTTATTATCTGACTTCTGAAAAGTCCAAACATAAAAAATAGAATATTTATCTTTGTATGACTTATAGGGTTCAACTTTGCTAATCCCCTCTGCAATCTTTTTAGCCCAATATTCAAATACCGGCTTTTCATATTTCTCCCATCCACATGCTGTAATAACTATATTGAGATTAGATCCTTCTCCATAAACATGATTACATCTATTTAAAAGTGTAAAATCTCTTAAAGAACATCCTTCTTCATCAACTTCATGGTTAGTTGGTGTTCCTGGACAAGAGTCATATTTATCAGGTACACCATCTATATCCTCATCTTTTGAAGAAGAGAAACAATCTGTATCATAAGTGTAGCTATAAGTACATCCAACGTCTATACAGAAGCCATCAATGCATTTACCCGAAAAAGGAGTTGTTGGCGCCTTTTGATTATAAGGTGGCTTATTGTCTGTTCCTCCTATTAAGTCAACTAATTTATCAAGAAAAGATTCATCTAAACATTGAGATTCACAAGGACTACCACAAAAAGAACTTTTGTCTTCGCAACGAAATGTGTTCTCATCTATCAAATTCCATTTATTATTATTACAAATATACATATCCTCAAATATAAAGGGTGCTGAATTAGATTCAGAACATAGATACCATTTATTATTATAGCATAAAAATCTTGGATTTTTAGGTGTATTAACAGAATAACATTTTTCGTCATATACGCAAGTGGTTGTTTTTGGGTCGCAACATGCCGTATGTACGATTCCATCTATAAAGACACTTGATATTGGTTCTTTCCCATCTGAGCAGGTCAAATTTCCGTTTGAAAAGGAAAACTTAAGTAGGAATATAATAGTAAAGATTAATAGGTATTTAAATTTCCTCATGTACATTGCCCCATAACATTCAAGTTTCTTACAGCATAAATAATTTGGATTGCCTTTGGTTCCAAATTCTCATTAGGTTCATAATCAAATATTTTTATTAAAGTTATATGGTTTTCTCTTTCCATCTCAAGGTCCGTACTTATAATTGTTTGATAGCCCGTAACATTATAATTCATACAGTTCTCACGAATATCATAAAAATCTGGTTGAGATTCAATAATCTCCCTCAATACAAGTTTAGCTAGTTCAAAATCCCTTTTGAGATTATATGGAAGCTTGGTTTCAAAATATTCTATTTTTTTAACTGCATTATTTAGATTAAGATTAATTTGAAAATTAAAGTTAGCCTCAACATCTTCTTCATTGAGTTTTACATTTACATTATATTTAGTCTCATTAATGAACTCTCCTTTATCATAATTATAGAATAAGGAAAGACTATTATTTTGAGAAACCAATTGATTTACACATTCAATAGTTAACTCTTTAACATAATAAGATAATTCTTGTTCAATAGTTTCAATATTAGGAATAGACTCATTGCTTCCTAAGTACCATAAAGAGATATTTTTTCCTTGGTACTCAATAGACTCAAGAGGAGTATATTCATTTTTAATATACCCAAGATATCCTCCTCCTGAAGCTATCTTATAAATTCCATCAAGAGTTGAATCATACATGCACTTCTCAATATATTCCTTTATTTGGTTTGAATTTATTTCAAGTATTTCAATATCCCTCTCATATCCTAATTCGTTTGTTTTTGTTTTTTGAAAAAAATAGAATACTCCTATAAAAATAAACAAAACTATACCTAGAACAAAAAAAAAAGTTATTTGGCCTTTCCGCATATAAGGATAAATCAAAAAGGAATATAAATATCCTTCTATTCTATAAAAAAATGTCAACAAAAGGTATTATTATTTCAGGTAAATTTGGAGAGATCTTAGCAAGGCAAAAATCAGGAGAAGATATTGAGCTTGGGGAGTTATTGATTGCTGATAGTAACAATTCAAAAATACTTCTGCAAGTTTATGATCTAATTTATGGCTCTCAGTTATCCCCTTCTAATCTGGAATTGATTTCAGGCATGAAGCTAGAAGAAGATACAGATATGTTTTTTATGGATGAAAAACTAAGAAGCTATAATTTAGCTATGCTGAAAAGTCTTATAACCATAACCTCGGATAAATCACACTCTTCAAAATCATTGCCTAGTTTTTTTTCAGAGATAAGAGAAGTCAAAAAAGAAGATTTAACCTTTTTGACAAAGCCAAGTAACCCTTTATTTATTGGAAAGTTAAGATCTGGCTCTAAAGTGTTGGATGTTGACATCTTTCTGCCAGGAGAAGAGGTTTTCAGTCATCATATTTTAATACCAGCTACAACTGGAAGGGGAAAAAGTAATCTAACCTCTGTTATATTATGGGATCTTATAGATAAAGCTTATGTTGGTCTTTTGGTTTTAGATCCCCATGATGAATACTATGGAAGAAATAAACTAGGATTAAAAGATCATCCGAAAAAGGATAGCCTTATTTATTATACTCCCTCTAATGTTCCCATAGGACAAAGAACACTTAAAATTAACCTAAAACAAATTACTCCAAACCATTTTGATGGTGCAACTGATTGGAGCCAAGCGCAAAGAGAGGCACTATCCGCATACTACAAAAGATTTAAGGAAGACTGGATAGAAGCTGTTTTGCTTGATAAAGAAACTGGCTCTGAATTTATGGAAGGCACAATTGCTGTCTTAAAAAGAAGGCTATTATCTTTGCTTGACTTAGATTTAAAAGATAATAAGATTTATTGCAATGGTGTTTTTGATTTTGATAAAGGCCAGACAACTATCTCAGATATATGTGATAATCTTGAAAAAGGAAAAATTGTCATTGTAGATACTTCCAGTTTTTCAGGCAGTGTGGAAATATTGATAGGTAGCTTAATCACAAGAGAAATATTCAACAGATATAAGTATTATAAACACAAAGGCTCTTTGAAAGAAAAAGCAGTTGTTTCTATTGTTTTGGAAGAAGCCCCAAGAGTATTAGGAAAAGAAGTGTTGGAGAAAGGACCTAATATATTTTCAACAATAGCAAGAGAGGGAAGAAAATTTAAAATTGGCTTAACAGCAATAACTCAGTTACCAAGTTTAATACCTAGAGAGATATTAGCAAACATGAACACAAAAATAATTTTAGGTGTTGAGATGCAACCTGAAAGACAAGCCATAATTGAATCTGCTTCCCAAGATTTAAGCAGTGATTCAAGGGCAATTGCCGCGTTAGATAAGGGAGAGGCTATTATAACAAGCAATTTCACAAGATTTGCTATACCTATAAAAATTCCACTTTTTGAGGAATATGCAAAAAATAAGATTAAAGAAGAGAAAAAAGACTTGAGTTTTGAAGGTATATCTCTTATTTAGATAATAATAAATTAAGTCAAAAGTTAAAGCAATCTTGTTTTCTTTCATGTTTACTTGTTTCAAAATTATTATATATGAGTTCTCATTAAGTTTATTTAATGAAGAAATCACAAGTCACAATTTTTGTTATATTGGGACTTTTAATTTTAGTTACACTTATTATCTTTTTTAATAAAAAGCCAGAAATGGAAGAAGATGATGCTCTTATCTCTTTTGATCAAGTAAAAAAAAATTTTGAAGAATATATTAATCAATGTGTAGAGATTGCCACTGATAATTCAATTAATAGATATGGCCTAGAATATATAGATGAGCAGGTAGAATATTACATAGAAAAGCATATATTCGAATGCATGGATGATTTCAATGAATTTAAGAAGATGGGTTACACTATTGTTTCCTCTTCGCCAAATATTGAATTATTGATAGATGAAAAAAATGTTGAAACTACACTAAACGTAAATATTACTTTTTCTAAGGGAAACAAAAAAGCAGAGTTTAGCAAATTTAGAGCCAAACTAATCTATCCTGAGGATTTTCAAGATCCAAATAAAGGCTTTGAATGGAAATTCAGAGGTATTTTATATAAATATGAAGAGACAGATATACCAAGGCCTCTGCATATATTCGTTGCAAAAGTTGATTTAGAAGATCCAACATTAAGTTATTACGTTACTCCTAAACTAGCGCCTAATGTAATGATTACTTCTGATTTTTTAATTATGAATGGTCTTCAGTTTGCTGTAAATGGAGGTGGATTTGATATACGTACAACAAATGAAGTAAACGGATATGCCGCTTATAATGGAATTGCATACTCCCTTCCAAATATTACCCCTGGAGAAACTATTTTTGTAACTGAAAATAATGAAATTTTTTTAAGTGATTCAATCCCTGAAAGAATGAAGTATGCTATTACTGGATTTAATCATATGGTAGAAGGAGGAAAAATTCCTGAAAAATTTCTTAATAAAAATGACCCAAGACATAAAGTTGGATATGATAATCTAGAGCCCAGAACCTCAATAGGAAAAGATGAGAAAAACAACTGGCTTATCATTTTTGTGATAGATGGAAGAGATCCTGGGATAAGCGAGGGCGTAGATTTAAAGGAACTTGGAGAACTTCATTTGACTTATGGTTCAACAACTGCATATAATATGGATGGAGGAGGCTCTTCCACACTAGTAATGCAGGAAGGAACCAGCTTTAAAGTATATAATAATCCTTCTGACGGAGCAGAAAGGCCTGTTGCAAATCATTTTGGGATTTTTGCTGAAAAAATAAATATTGCTTATAATAATCAACAAACAAATTTACCAAATGCAGATCCTCAAGACAGTAATATTAACTTATTCAGACATGTTACTAGCAATATTGCTGCAGGAGCCCAACCTTCTGAAGCAGGATATTTATGGCTAGCATCTCAAGGTTATAAAACAGTTATCGATGTTCAAGGAATTGATAATAGTGCTGCTGTAAATGCTGCTGGTATGAGATATATATATTTGCCATTTGATGGTTATCCTCCTAGTAATAGTTGGATTAATAACGTACTTTCTGCTATGACTAACCAAGATTATTTACCTGCATATATTCATTGTCAGTATGGTGTTCATAGGACTGGTGTTGCAATAGCATTATATAGGGAAACAAAAGAGGGTGTTTGCTATAATGATGCTTATAATGAACTTATGAATTGGGCAAACAACTATTTCCCAGGAACTGATGAAGAAAAAAACTCTGTTTTTCAAAAAATAGAATCTTATGCTAATTGCTAGTTCATAGAATTTAATAAGATAGTTTTAAATATAATTTTCTTTTATTTTATTTAATGAAATTTTCACATATGGCTGACTGCCATATAGGAAGCTGGAGAGAAGAAAAATTAAAAGAGCTGAACACAGAAGCTTTTTTCAAATCTGTCGATATTTCAATAAATAAAGAAGTAGATTTTATTCTTATTTCAGGAGATTTATTTAATACAGCTATTCCTGGAATTAATAATATAAAAGATGTTGTAAAAAAATTCAAAGAGTTGAAAGACAGGAATATTCCTGTTTATTTAATACCAGGAAGCCATGATTTTTCTCCCTCTGGAAAAACAATGCTGGATGTTCTGGAAGAAGCTGGACTATGCATAAATGTTGTAAAAGGAAGTGTGATAAATAAAAAATTGAGACTTAATTTTACAATAGATCAAAAAACCGGAGCAAAGATAACTGGTATGCTGGGAAAAAGGGGTATGCTTGAAAAGTCTTATTATGAAGAACTAGATATTGATTACTTAGAAAAAGAAGTGGGTTTCAAGATTTTTATGTTTCATACTTCCATTACAGAACTAAAACCAAAAAGCCTTGAAAAAATGGATTCCTCTCCTTTGTCCTTACTTCCTAAAGGATTTGACTATTATGCTGGTGGGCATGTTCATATAATTGAAAAAAAAGAATTTCCTGGCTATAAAAATGTTATATACCCTGGTCCTTTGTTTCCTAATAATTTTCATGAATTAGAAGAACTAAAAGGAGGGGGCTTTTATATTTATGATAATGGAGAGATAACAAGAGAAAATGTAAATATAAAAAATATTTTTTATATTAATATAGAGGCAGACCATAAACTTCCAGAAACAATAACAAATGAAATTTTAGAGAAAATAAAGAATAAAGAATTTTATAATACTTTGGTTCTTATGCGGATTTCTGGTGTTTTAGAGAGCGGCAAGATAACAGATATTGATTTTAAGAAGATATATGATTTGATTTATGGTAAGTCTGCTTATTTTATAATGAGAAATACTTCTTCATTAACTACAAAAGAATTTGAAGAGATAAAGATAGAAACAGGATCTTCCGAAGATATTGAAGATAATATTATAAAAGAGCACCTGAACCAGATAAAAGTAAGCTCATGGGATAAAAATAAGGAAAAGGAGATGATTAAAAAGATGATGACTATTTTAAGCAGCGAGAAAAAAGAAGGAGAGAAAGTTTATCAGTATGAAGCTAGGATAAAGGAAGAGTTAGAAAAATTATTAGAATTAATTTAATTACAACCATTTCTACTTGTAAATAGCCTCCTGATCATTTCTGCTTCTTTAATTACAGAAGAACTATATTTTTTTTCTATCCATTCTCTTCTTGGATTGAAATCATGACCATATTCTGGTTTTATTGAAATATGTGCTTTTGCTAGGATATCCCAAAGAAGGTAGTCTATATCTACTACATTTAAAGTAGTGTTATCAAGTAATCTATCAAATATTCCTCCTTCGCTCTTTAATTTTTTTATAGGGTAAATATAATTCTGTGCTGCTGGCCATGCATCTCTTGTCCAAAGTTGGTCTGTTTGATTAAAGGTTCTAGGTACAAAATGTGCATCTCTTCCAACCCTCCTTACCCATGCAACATCTTCTTGGCAGTCTACAAAAACTCTATAAGGGATTAACTCAAGAATTTGTCTACTTGTCTCTTGTTGATTAGCTAAAACTGTTTTTCTATATTTTCCGCTTGAATATTTCCCTTCTATTGGAATTCCAGAAGAAAATAATAAAAAACTCTCTACTATTATAACTCTGTCTGCAACAATTGTTTCTGTTTCTCCTGGATACGTTCCTGTCAATTTATCATACTTCTTAATAGTTGTTTTTCCTTTTTCTTTTAGTTCTGTGATTGCACCTATTAATCTCTCATAATCAATTAGATTTGGATCATCCCAGTTTACTTTATCAATAGAATCTTTCTTAATTAAGCCTTGTATATCATAAACCTCATCAATAGGTCTATAGAAGTTATCTAAATGAAGAACAGTAACATCTCTTACTCTTAAATCTGTAAACTCAATTAATGCTTCTCCAAGAAGCTCTGCTAAAGTTGATTTACCGCTGGAACTAATACCAGTCAAACCCACAATTAATCTATCAATGCTAATATAAATCCCCCACATCACAGAAAAACTTTTTTATTATATTTAAACCTTACTAAATAACTAAATACTAAATAAAGTTTAAAGAGAATTAATATTATGTTTTATCTCTTTTAATATATCTTTGCTGTATCTTTCCTCAATACTGCCCATTGCAAAGTTATCTCTGCCTCCTCCCTTGCCATTGAATTTAGTTAAAGCTTTTGTCAATATTTCAGGTATATTAAGTTTTAAGTCTAGTGAACATGATAATAATACTGTTGCTCTCCCCTCTGTTTTATTCACAAAGCATATTATTGTTTTTTCTTTCAAAAGAGATGTCATTTTGTCTGTCAGCTGCTTTTTCTCTGCTTCCTCAATTATATTGTAAATAAAATTTATTTCCTTTATTTTTTCTTGTGAATAATTATCTAAAAGCAGATAAGAAAATTTCCTGAATTTTTCTTTATATCTCTCTAACTCTTCTTGTAATTTTTTAACAGAACATAAAACAGTGCTTGGCTCTGTCTGCAATAAAGAAGCTGCTTCTCTTGTGATTTTTGATAAATCAAATAATTCTTTTTTCACGTTTGTCTTAAATCTTATTTCATAACCGCCTTTTGCTTGGTTGAATTTGGTTATTAAGATATTTCCAACAAATCCTGTTTTATCTGCATGTGTCCCTGTACATGCTGACCAATCAAAATCCTTTATTTCCAATATCCTTACTGTATCAGAGTGTATTCTTTCTGCTTTTATTCTTAATTTGTCCATCATAACTGCATCTGTTTTAGGGTGTTCTTTCTCAATTATCTCTCTATCCTCCTCAATTATTTTATTTGCAAGTTCCTCTGCTTTGAATATTTTTTCCCATGTTGCTTCTTTTGCAAATATAAAAAGAGAACTTTCTTCTTCTCCTAAATCGATTTTATTTAAAGTTATTTCACCAAGATTTATTTCAAGGCTTTTAAAAAGAATATGCTCTCCTGTGTGCATTTTTACTAATTTAATTCTTCTTTCTTTATTCAAGATTAAATCTGCTTTCTGACCTTCTTTTAATTCTCCATTTACTGCTTTTATCTTATGTATTATATTTTCATTTTCCTTAAAAACTTCAATTACTTCTCCTTCAAAAGTATTTGTTCGTATTATACCTCTGTCGCATGGTTGGCCTCCTCCCCCTGGATAAAATATTGTGTCTTCTAATTCAACAAAAAGAAATTCTTCCTTAACTTCAAAAGTCTTTATATTAGATTTTTCTTCAAATAAAAAGGAATTTTGAAATTTATGCATTTAAAAAAAGAAATAATTTGGATTTAAAAAACTATATTCTTAAATTTGTTTCTGAAGGATTTCTTTGACTTCTTTTGGCTCTGCTTTTCCTTTTGATTTTTTCATAACACTTCCTAAAAGAAAATTCAACGCTGCCTCTTTTCCTGATTTATAGTCCTCAACTGCTTTTGGATTTTCATTTATTGCTTCTTTGCAATATTTTTCAATAAGAGAAAAATCTGAAACTGTTTCCATGTTTTGTTGTTTTATATACTTTTCAACATCAACATCTTCTACAATTAACTTTTCAATTATTCTCTGTCCTATTTTTTCTGTTATCTTGCTTTTCTCAATGAGCTGCAACATAATAATAAATTGATTTATGTTTAGCTTCATTTCTGATAGTTCTATTTTATTGTAATTCAATACCCTTACTAATTCTCTTCTTATCCATTTCCCTGCCAATATTGGATTTATTTTCTTTATTGCTTTTTCAAATATATCAGTCAATAAAAATTCGTTTGCTATTGCGTTTGCATCTTCCTCTGATAAGTTATATTCTTTGACATATCTTTTTGATTTCTCGTATGGCATTTCAGGAAGAACAATGCTTTTTAAAAAAGAATTAGTGTCAATAGGAACAAGGTCAGGATCAAATATATAACCATAATCTTCCTCTGTCTCTTTTGTTCTTAATAAGCTTGTAATTCCTGTTTCTGAATTCCATGCTCTTGTTTCTTGAACTATTTTTATATTTTCTTCTACTGACTGCTTTTGTCTTTCTATTTCATATGATAATGCTCTTTCAATATCTTTGAATCCTGTTATGTTTTTTATTTCTGCTCTTATATAACCAGATTCTTTTATAGAAACATTTGCATCAGCCTTAATTATATTTTTAGATGGATTAAAAACTTTCAAGTATTGCAATATAGTAATAAGTGTTTTCATCAACTCACGTGCTTCTTCAGGACTGTATATTTCTGGTTCAGTAACTATTTCACATAAAGGATTTCCTGATCTGTTATAATCAACAAGAACATATGAAGCTTTATCTATACCTCCTGGATGTATTAAAGAAGCTGGATCCTCTTCAAGATGTACTCTCTTAATTTTTATTTTTCTATTACCTAAAATTAGATATCCTTTTTCTCCGATAGGAATTTCATATTGTGTTATTTGATAATTTTTTGCCATATCTGGGTAAAAATAGGATTTTCTAGAAAAGATAACTTCATCTGCTATTTTGCAATTTAAGGCTTTTGCAATTGTTATTGCATATTCAATTGCTTTTTTATTGACTACTGGCTTACTGCCTGGCATACCCAAACAAATCTCACAGGTTCTTGTGTTCGGTTTTTCTTCTTTATCCTTTCCCTGTGTAGGACAAGAGCAAAACAATTTAGTAGAAGTATTTAGTTCTGTATGGATTTCTAATCCTATTATGATATCTTTTGAAAACTTCATTTTACTAGTCTTTTTATTTGTTTTATGAATTTTCTTGCTTCATCTTCCCCTGTTTTTATTTTTTCTTTTGCATTATCAAAAGCAAATGTGTCAAACCCTTTTCCTATTTTAGGTTTAAGTATGATAACACTTTTGTCATATTCTTTTGATTTATAGTCAGAAAGTTTTGATATTAGTAATTTATAAGTTCGATCTAAAACTTGATTGATATTATTTTTTTTCATTACAAAAGGATCAAATCCGTAAAGATCTACTGCCACAACTACATCCGCCCCCATTTCCTTAACTATATCTACAGGCAAGCCATCTGCTAATCCTCCGTCTACAAGATAATCTCCTTTATATTCAACAGCAGGAAAAACACCTGGAAATGCTCCTGAAGACATAATTGCATCAATTATATCTCCGCTCTTAAAAACAACTTTTTTACCTGTTTCAAGGGAAGTTGCAACTAACCTTAAAGGTATTTTTGTATCTTCAAATGTTTTGTTTTTGAAAATATTTTTTAAAAAACCCCTTATATTTTGACCTTTGACTAATGAAACTCTTGGGTCATTAAGATCTATAAGCTTAATAAGATCTGTTTTTTTTAGATTAAGGCTTATTTCCTCTATACCTTTTACTTCTTCATTTAAAGCATAATATGATCCTATTAATGCACCTATGCTTGCTCCAGAAACATAATCTATAGGAATTTTATTTTCTAATAATACTTTTATAACTCCTATATGCGCATATCCTCTTGCTCCGCCGCTTCCTAAAGCCAATCCTACTTTTTTTCTCATAATAACTACCTCTTTAGTTAAGTTTCTATTTTATTAATCGTGCTTTCTAGATGCCTCACAAACTCTATTAATTTTTTTTCTTCAAAATGATTTGAGATTGCCATTAATCCTGTTGGCATTTTTTCAATAAATCCTGAAGGAACATTAATATGTGGCAACCCTGCTAAATTTGGACCAACTGTCATTATATCCATCATGTAATTCTCTAAAGGTGTTAGTTTAGTTATTTCGGAAAATTTTGGGGCAATATTAGGCATTGTTGGCGTTATTAAGATATCATATTTTTTAAATAGTTCTTTATACTCATTAATTATCTTTGTCCTTACTTTCAATGCTTTTATATAATATGCCTCTCTAAATCCTGACATCCTGGCAAATGTCCCCAATATTATTCTTCGTTTTTCTTCTTTAGAAAAAGCATCACTTCTTACTTTTGAAAAATATTCATTAAAATTACCCTTGAGATCTTGATGATACCCATATCTCATTCCAGAATATTTCGCAAGGTTTGTTGATGCCTCAGACATAGAAATCAAATAGTATGTTGGAATACCATACTTAAAAGTCAATGGCAAAGAGACAATATCATATTTTAGTTTTTTTAATTTTATTTTTAGATTATCAATTACTTTCCTTTCAATCCCTTTTACCATGGCTTCTTTTATTATTGCTATTCTAAATTTTTTATTTTTAGTTTCCTTTTTTGTATATTCTTCAATTGGAATATTCTTGGAAGTTGAGTCTTTTTCATCATATCCTGAGATTATTTCAAAAATCAATGCAATTTCTTCAATATCTTTTGCCATTATTCCTATTTTATCCATGCTATTTGCATAATCCATTAATCCGTATCTTGAGACTCTTCCGTAAGTTGGTGTAAGGCCATATACTCCACAGTAAGATGCTGGACAAGCAATGCTTCCTCCTGTACTTTCTGAAATTGCAATATTTGGCATTCCTAACTCATTTAACTTTTTTGTTATGCCTGCTGCTCCACCTGAAGATCCTCCAGTTACCCTTTCTTTATCTAGTGGGTTTTTAGGAATCTTTTCACCTAATCCGACATTGACATTGAACGAGCCAAACCCAAAAGCATCCTGCGTTGTTTTTCCAATAATTATTCCTCCTTCATCTTTTATTCTTTTTACAACAGTTGCATCAAAAATAGGATTATATCCTTCAAGTATCTTAGACCCTGCTCTGCTTTCCATATCTTTTACACAGATGCAGTCTTTTATAGAAACAGGAAGGCCGAAAAGTTTTCCTTTTTTAGTTTTTGAAATTCTCTTAGTTTCATTTAATGCATATTCTTCATCAATGTTTATGAAATAATGATAATCTTTGTTTATCTTCTTGCATTCTTCAATAGTTTTTTTTATAGTCTCAACTATATCTATTTCTCCTGCTTTCGTTTTTTTGATGAAATCTATACTATTCATTTTTTTTATTTTTTCATATATACTTTATTT
>CAYMPC010000015.1:0-4886 GCA_964392465.1 uncultured Methanosarcinales archaeon
ATAAGATAGTTGATTCTTTGTCTGAATATTTTGGAATAGAAGCAGAGAAGATAAGCATTGAATCTGCTAAGACAATATTTGCAAATGTGCAAAGCTTGGTTGTTTATTTAGAACATAAAAATGCGGATATCGATAATCTAATCAATGAATCTTACAGCATAAAACAGGATTTAATTGAAAGGCATGACAGGCTAATTGAGATCAGAGAAGAATTTATGCCGATTTATAATAGAAGCAGAATCCTGCAGGCAAGGATGGATAATCTAAGCGTTAAGACAAATGAATCCTATAGTGAGTATAAAGAAGAAACACAAAATCTTTTAGATGATTTAAAAAAACTAAAAAAACAACTAAGAAGACTAGAGAGGAAACAAGATTATTTTTTCTATTATGATTATGAAGAAGAAATATATAGGCTATCAACTAATTTAAGTGTGTTAGACAACCTAACTTATTATAATTTAAGTCTCTATAATTATACTGTTGATGAAACTAACTTGACTATATTATTTAATGACACATTGAATAATGTTACAAATGTTAACATTGATTTATCTGAATATGAAGAAATTGACCAGACCTCCCTTCTAATAGAAATTGCTATCTTGTCTATAGACACAGTTGAAGAGAGCATAGAAGAATATTATGACACAACAGAAGAGTATTATAATTATACAACAGAGCAGAAAAAGGAATTTGACAGTGCAATTGCCTTGCTTGAGGATGTAAAAGAGATGCTTGACAAGGATATTGCGGCAACTGAAGAGTATATTGTTAAAATTGATCAGTCTGTTATTAATGTTAATGAGATCCAAAGAGAGCTTAATTCAAGCTTGGTTCAACTAGCAAAATTAGAGCCAGGATTGGCTGAAAAGTTAATCAAGCCGATATTGCAAAATTATGAGCCTGTTCTTCCAGGCATAGAAAATATTAAAGTCGCTTTCCCTGGAATGCTTGCTATAATAATAATCTTTATCAGCATCCTTTTCGCTAATATAGTAACTTTGTCTGAAATTAATTCAAAGGCATTCTACAGGAATCAGATAGCCCCTGTTAACAGCTTATTATTTATTATTGGATTAATTATCACAAATATCTTTGTTGTTTTCTTCCAGATTTTTGTCTTGCTTTTAGTAGGTTATTTTAATTTTAAGATTGATATCTTTTCAGTTTTCTTGCCTTTGATGATTATGATTGTATTGCTTTCTTTGTTTTTTATTTGCTTGGGAATGATTACTGCCGTCGTATTGAAAAATGCCCAGACATCTATATTGACAACAACTTTTGGAGCTTTGGCATTTTTCTTGTTCAGCGATTCTGTAACACCTTTAGAGACTATGCCGTTATTAGCTTCTGTCTTAGCAGCAAAAAATCCTTTTGTTATTGCTTCTTTAGCGTTCAAGAAGATCTTGATTTTTGGCCTTCAGATAAAAGAAATCCTGCCAGAGATTACTTTACTAGGCATTTATTTAATTGTAAGCCTGATTATTTTGATAATTGTTTCTATCTCTAAGCTAAAAGACACAAGATAATCAATATACTTTTTACTATACTAATATAAAAAATAGTAACATTTATATACTAGAAAAAATACTAATACTTTCGGAGGATATAGTGAGAAAACTAGTTGTCATTGTTTTAGGTGTTGTACTTTTGATGTCTAGTATAGTTATAGCTCAAAGCATTATTATTAAATCAAATAAGAACATTAATGACTCTAATTTATATTTAAGTTTGGGAGATTTTTTATTAAAACAAGGGTATGAAGAAGCTGCTTTGGCAGCATATAATAAAGCAATTGAAGTTGATCCTACAAACAAAGAAGTCCTAAATAATCTAGGATATTATTACAAAGATAAAAACCCTTTATTGGCTGAAGATTATTTTAAGAAAGCATTAGAATCTGATTCTGCTTATGAGACAGCAAGAAGCAATCTTGCTTTGCTTTATAACAAATTAGGAGATTATAGCAAATCAGTAGAAGAGTTGAAGATTCTAGTTAAAGCATATCCTTATAATATCCATTATAATTATGATTTAGCAATCAATCTTGCAAATAAGTATTATCACGAGACAAGAATACACGGAGATTTGATAGAGGCAATAGCTTATTTTAAGATAGTATATGAAATGGATCCTAACTTTGAGCACAGCCTTGATAATATTAAGGTGCTTGAAGAGATAAGAAGGATGTACGAAGAATAATCAAACAAAAGGTGAAAAAAAATGGATGTAACAAAAATTCAAAAATTAAATGACATGGCAAATAATCTTAAGAAACATAATATAGGGTATAGCAGCGATGGAGCAATTTCAGCTGCAGAGAGAATATATGGAAGCGAAAATGAGTTTTCAAGAGAAATTCCAGAACAGCAAGTAAATGAGCTTGATGAATTGAGGAAAGAAGTCAGAAAATTGACAATAGCAATGCAGCATGTTGTGCAGGACCTGAAAGAACTGAAAGAAAAGAATGAGAAATTGGAAAAAGAGCTCAATGACGCTAGAGTTGGAATCTCAAGGCAAAGGACAAATGAACAGAGAACATTAAGAGAGGAGCCGGAAAGGGACTTAAACAAGCCAATTGACAGGAATAATATAGCTCCTTCAGAAGTTAGTGTGGAGAAGTTCTTTTATTATGGAAAATAGATTTTTAAACTTTTTTTTCTAATTTTTTTTCAGCTGCCTTAAGTGCAGTCTTCATAATAATCTTATTTTCTTCTCTTAATTTCTCTATTAGCCTATCTCTTCTTTCCAACTCTTTATATAAGGTGTCTATTATTTTGTCTTTATTTTGCTTTTTTTCTGTTTTCTTTTTAATCATCATTGTATTTTTCATGTTTTCTCTTCATCTCAATCTCTTTTTCAGAAATAACAAGCATTGCTAAGATAAACATCAAAATATAAAGCAATAAAGGCAGTACTCCAATAAAAAAGTTAAATTTGAATAAGGGTGCTATTGCCATATCAATAAATACCATTATTGTGCTTGAGAAGACAGCAGTTTTCCATACGCCAAATAAAGAAGTCTTTTTTCTTTTTATTTTTACTACAAAGTATCCTATAAAAGTAACAAGGCCAATTAAAAACACGTATTTTAATAAGTTGAACATATAAATGAAAAGGAATACAGAAGGTATGAATAATATAAACAAAAGCCAATAAGTCCCTCCTTTTATGTTACCAAAATTACTTATTACATCAGAATATTCTTCAATAGGTTTTGTGTTTGTCTCAAATACTCTCCATCCAAACAAACTTGGACTAACTTTTTTCCACATGATATCTGATTTTGTAATGAGAATTATCTCATCTGTTATATTTGTTTGATTTCCTGTAAAATCTATAACTGTCTTAGGAAATTCCAAAAGAACAATTTTTTCATTTGCCTGGACATCAACTTTAGATATATTAAAGCTTTCAAATTTTGCTAGAAAGGTTTCAATTTTATTTGGTACACTGACTATTTTTGGTGTGCTGAGTATGAAACCAAGAAGAATTGATAGGAAAAGGAGCAGAAAAAAATACTTGAGAGTATCTCTTTTCTTTCTTGTAACAAGAAGTTTATAATCCCCAGGATTTAAAGATTTGGCAAATATGAAGGTAAACTCATTCAGTCTCATACAAATACTTAATTAATTCAAGTATTTAAGAGTTTTGTTATTATTTAAGAATATTATTTTCTAACTCTTTTGGCAGACACAAATAATAATTGGAAGGATTATTTTTATTTTCAAATTTTTTGTATGTACGAGTGATTTGCAGTTATAATTATTTGATTAGGATAGGCGGATATAGTTAGGAATGCTATCCTATCAGGTTTTTTTTCATAAGTAGGACCAAAACTATCTGCAAAAGGAAGATCTAACTTAGTATATCCTATTCCTAAATAAAACTTATCAATATCTCCAAGAAGACTCTCAAAATCAAGCACAGGAGAGGGAATTATTCTAAACTCTTCCTTTCTGACTGTTGTTCTAGTTCCCATAAGTTGATCTCTCTCTCTTGTTAACTGTTCTTTTAAGTTTTCCAATTTAGGTAATCTATTTCTATGGGCACGATTCGAAATACTGAATCCTTTTTCTTCTAAATAAGGTCTAAGATAAGGTTCTTCTAATTCTTTTTTTATTTTTTTTATTAAAGGATCTTTATCATTAATTATTTGAAGTTTTTCGATTAGGGCTAAATTATTAGTTAAATAAGCTGTTAAAAAAACAGTAGCATTTTGCATTACAGCAATGCCTTCTAAATATTGATCAGGAGTCATTCTTGCCAAAACATTCCCTAATTCATACCCATAAGTATATGCACCTATCATTAATTGAGTTACTGCAGCTGTCAAGTCCGGAGTTGAGGAAAAATCGTTTACTATAAATTGGCAGGGAGGGGTTCCTGCTAAACTATCTGTATGTCCTTGTTGAAATAAACGAAGTGCTTCTTCGTTGGCTCCAGCTTCAGGAAGAGAGGATCCTAACAATTCTTCTAATCTATTAAATACTACACTTTGATCATTGTACTGTGCTAGGTTTGTTAGTTCTGGCATTTTGCTTTGTAGAAAACACTTATATAAAAAGCTAACCCTACATACATACTAAACTAAAAATTAGAATAAAAAAATTGAAAAAATATTCGATTTTCTCGTCTATAACCCAGCTTCTTTCTTCAATGTAGGAGCAAGGTCAGTTTGTTCCCATGTGAAATCAGGATCATTTCTTCCGAAATGACCATAAGCAGCTGTTTTTAGGTATATTGGCCTTCTTAATTTTAATTTTTCAATTATTTTTGCTGGCCTGAAGTCGAAATGCTTTCTTACAAGCTCTTCAATTTTGTCCTCTGGTATTTTATTTGTTCCAAATGTCTCTATCATTATTGAGACAGGTTGAGCAACT